>JAFYPY010000023.1 GCA_017547345.1 Bacillota bacterium
ATGCCAATGCCGGCAATATGACAGATGAGGATATTGCAGCCCTAATGGACAAACTTCTAGTAAACGAATTACAAAAAGCAGAAAAATCTTACACTAAAACCATCAAAATCTCTCTTGCAAAAGAAGATGGCATTTGGGTCGTTCAAGAAGACAAAGATATGTCAAACGCTTTAACTGGAGGCATGCTTGATTTTGCAGAAAATGCTACTTTAGAAGAATAGACCATACGGTATACATAAACCGAGGAGTTTCCATAAAATGAAAACTCCTCTTTTTTTTAGCCATCTATACACTTACATTTCCTTACCGTTGTTCCATCCATATCCACATATGAGCAACTTCCACAATACCCTTCTCCACAACACATATTACCGTGATTGGGCATAATCAGCCTTTTCTTATTAAAGCCGGTGAGCTTAATTATCTTTTGTGCATAATATGGAGAGACCATCAAAAATATATTAGGCTTTGAATCACCGTTATAACAGTAACCACAATCATCCTTCAAATCTTCCGCTATTTTTACTACATCTCTTTCAAAGTCTACAGATTCACACTCAATATCATATAAATAGTCTTCTATGAATTCTTCAGGCAACTTATTATCGTCAAGCTTAAAGCACAACAAATTATTTCCTAACATTTGCTTAATATTGACCAGTGGCATAACGGCGATGCCTTTTGCAAGAACAATGGAAAGTGTGTTTTTATTGTAAATATTGCCATTAGATAAACCACTGTAGAACGGTCCCTTAACATCTAACATGGACCCCGGCATTGCTGATTTCAAAAGGCCTATAGTTTTGGGCCCTGTAGCATTTACTGCTAAGTTTATGTATGCTCTTTGTCTCGAAATATCCTCATCAACATACAAAACGGATATCGGCATAAACCATTTTTCCCATTTCAGCATCAAAAATGCACCTAACTCTTTGCACTTAAGCCCAAAGGCAATAGGTGTTTCAAGCTTTAATACACTCAAAGTAGGAGAATAACTTTTTATACCGCTAACCATATATCGGTTTATATTTATGTTGTTTACAGGTCTTTTATTTCCTTGTAGATATTCTGTATAGGGGCATACCCCTTGCCATAAGCTACCACAATCACATTTCCCCTTTTGTATCATTGTGCAAGAATAACATTGTCCAGTTTCCATTAAAATACAAGGACATTTTTCACTGCCTCTGTCCACACAGTTATAAATCATCAAGATTCCCCTTTCACTTCGCCCGTCATAGTCCTAAACCCATAGTCAAGCATTGAATATGCGTCCTGAAACCAATTTGGGTCGTTTAGCAGCACTGCAATCAGTTCTATATCATTCTTCTTTGCAGAAGAGACCAAAGTTCTTCCCGATTTTTTTGTATAACCAATCTTTACACCGGTTGCCCCATCATATTCCTTTATAGTCTTATTCTTGTTAACGAAGGTTTTTCCATTTTTTTCAGAAGTCCACTCTTCAGAAGCTACAATTTCCCTAAAAATGTCATTTCGCATGGCTTGAGTGCTTATCAACGCCAAATCTCTGGCCGTAGTAAAATGATTCTCATCAAAAAGTCCCGTTGGATTCACAAATTTCGTGCAGGTGCACCCTATTTCTTTCGCTTTTTGATTCATTCGTTCAATAAATTTTTCTTCTGTACCTCCAAAAGAAATTGCCAGCGCCGTAGCTGCATCATTCCCTGATTGCAACATCGCTCCATATAGCAATTCTTCTACCGTTACGACTTCTCCTTCCTTCAAGTAAACAGAAGACCCCTCTATCCCTATTGCTTCTTTTGGTACAGTAATAAGACTATCCATAGAGGCACTAATTTCTTCCATAATCTCTAGTGTTACAAGCGTAGTCATTATTTTTGTAGTACTGGCAGGATAGAGCTTTTTATCAGCATCTTTTTCGTATACAACTTTTGCATCTTCTCCCATTACCAAAATAGCGCCTTCAGCCGATATAACCGGAGCTAATGAAGCTGCTTCCATTGACGGCTTCGCATTCAGTATGTCTTTTTCATCCACATCCATAGTAGGCCCAAAGTACTCCGTAAGGCCACCAAGAACTCCAATTACCAATAGTAACATTATTATTTTTTTAATTCTCAGTCCCATAAAAAACTCCCTCTAAACATTCTACTGTTTTAGAGGGAGCATTATTCCTTCGCTTTTATATTTCTATTTGAATCTGCGCATTATCGAACTCGTCCACACCATCTTCTACTTCATCACTTACAGCACCCGAAACAACACTGTCAATGTCATCAATTGGTGGCAACTCCTTTATTGAAGAAAAACCAAAGTTCTGTAAGAATGTGTCCGTAGTACCGTATAGAATAGGTCGACCAACAGCATCTGACCTGCCCTTTTCGCACACAAGGTCCTTTTTCATCAACCCTTCCATTACCCTATCGCATCTAATGCCTCTTATAGCTTCTATTTCACCTTTGGTAACCGGCTGCTTATAGGCTACAATGGCAAGGACTTCGAGTGCTGACTGGGATAACTTTTTAGCCTTAACAGGTGTGCATAAAGCTCTTATGTAATCAGCATTTTCCTCTCTTGTTACGAACTGGAAAGATTGATTTATCTGTCTAATTACGATACCTCTTCCTTCCTCTTCATATTCCCTTTGTAGTTCCTTAAAATATTCTATAGCTTCTTGCTTAGTTATATTAAAAACATCACCGGCTGTCTTTGCATCAAGGGGCTCACCCCATGTAAAAAGCATGGACTCAAAGGCCGATTTTATGCTCTTTTTACTGCTCATAATTGATATCTCCTTCGTCTATTCTTTCTCCTGCTTCAATCTCAATGGTCCCATAAGTAGAAGATTGCTTTACGCTTACAACTCTTTGTTTTGCCATTTCAAGTAAAGAAATAAAAGTTACAACCACGTCATAACGATCCTTAGCATTAGGAACAAGTTCTCCAAATTTGAAAACCCTCCCTAACTTTTGGCGCAGCTTTGTTGCAATGTATGAAATTCTACTTTCCATAGAAGCTTTTTCTCTTTCGATACGAGTATAATGTTTTCTGACACTCTCTATCCTCTGCTTCTTGTCTATGAAAGAAGAAAATGCGTTTGCAAATTGTTTCAAATCAAGGCTTAAATATTCATCCGGATTATCAAGGTATACCGAAATGTCTTCTTGAGGCTTTTGGTAAATCCTCGATGCAAACTCTTCTCGCTCTTGAAGGATCTCTGATGCACGCTTAAATCTTTTGTATTCCAAAATGCGCGATACCAGTTCTTCTCTAGGGTCTTCAGTTATAATACCTTCTCCCACCTCGTTTATCCTAGGGAGTATCATCTTTGATTTGATTTCTATCAAAGATGAAGCCAAAACCATAAACTCAGTCGAAACATTTATATCCATTTCTTCCAAAGCTCTGATATATTCCAAATATTGACCTGTAATCTTACTGATTTCGATATCATAAATGCTCATTTCTGCATTTTCTATCAAGTAAACCAATAAGTCAAAAGGTCCCTCGAAGGATTGTAGCTTAACTTTGTAACTCATTACTCGTGATTACTCTCCTGTCTATTGTAGTAAAGTAGTGCACATACCACGATTATGCAACCGATAATTTCGTAAGTTTTTGGCACCTGGGAAAGGAATATAACTGCAAATATTGTTGAAAACACTGCATCTCCAGTTTCCCATGTTGATACATATAAAGAGCTGACATGTCCGATACATAAGTTGAATACGGCATGCGCTCCAATCTGGCAAAGCATCGCCATAGCAAATAGCATTACATAGTCCATAGCCGGATATCCAAGAAGCTGAGTTCCTGTAAATATATTTCCCAAAGTGAAGCAAATCCAACATGATGAAAATACCAGTAGAACATAAAGGCCGCCGTCGACTCTCTTACGCACCGCATCTCCCACTGCAAAGTACAGCCCCATGAACATAGCTGCAAAGAAAGCAAAAATATTACCTTCTAGATTGCCACCAGCAAAGGAATTGTAGTCAACACCTACGATAACTGCGCCTCCCATTAGAGCAACCGCAATTGCTGCAATAGCCTTTATATTAACCTTTTTCTTATACAAGAAAACAGTAACTAGTAGCACAACTAAAGGGTGAAGTGACGCAAGAACCGCAGCGCTGGCAATGTTTGTCATCTTGACTGCACTAAACCATGAGAAGAAATGCGCAAACAAGAATGCCCCAGAAATAAAGCACCACATATAATCTTTAGGGCTGATTGCCTTTAACTTTTCTCTCTTCTCCTTATTCATTAAGGCAGGAAGGATGAAGAAAGGCAAAGCAATTGAAAGTCTCCAAAAGCCTATGGCCATCGAAGGGGCCGTTATTAATTTACCTAAGACTCCAGAAGTAGCACCACATAGAACCGCAAGCACCGTAAGAATCTTAGCATATTTAGCTATAAAACCTACTTTGTTTTGTGAATTTTCCATTATATTATTCTTTCTCCATAAGTTTCTTAAGATTTACATCAAATGGCGGTTTAACCACGCCTTTTTCTGTAATTACGGCCGTAATGTATTTGTGGTCAGTAACATCAAAAGAAGGATTAAAAGTCTTGACCCCCTCTGGTGCCATCGGCTTTTCGTACCACATTTCATAGATTTCTTCGCCTTTTCGAAGTTCAATATGTATATCATCTCCTGTAGGAGTGTTCATGTCGATTGTAGATGTCGGAACATACATATAAAACGGAATTCCATATTCCTTGGCTAAAATTGCCACACCCGAGGTCCCAATCTTGTTGGCACCGTCGCCATTAGCTGCCATTCTGTCACAGCCAACAACAACTGCATCAATCCAGCCTTTTTTCATTACAGTCGCTGCCATGTTGTCGCAAATAAGCGTAACATCCACGCCTGCCTTATTAAGTTCCCAAGATGTAAGTCTAGCACCCTGAAGAAGAGGTCTAGTCTCGTCTGCAAAAACCTTGAAATCATATCCTCTTTCGTGTCCCAGATAAATAGGAGCAAGGCATGTTCCGTATTTAGCAGTCGCAATAGTACCCGCATTGCAATGAGTTAAAATGCCCATACCAGGTTTTAACAAGGAAAGGCCGTGTTCACCCATAGCCTTACAAGCAGCAACATCCTCTTCATGAATCTTGATGGCTTCCTGTTCTAGCCACTTTTGACCTTCGCAAACAGACTCTATATCTTCTGCTTCCAGCCCAGTAACCATTCTATTGAGCGCCCAAGATAAATTTACAGCTGTTGGGCGAGCACTATTTAGATACTCTGCACCCTTTTTTACATGCTCAAGAAATTCAGCTACATCGTTACCGCCGTAAGCAAGGCTGTCCACATATAGCCCATATCCTGCAGCTACGCCGATTGCAGGTGCACCTCTCACTTTAAGATGATAGATTGCATCCCACATATCTTCTTTAGTCTCAATATCGATATATACTTCCTCACCTGGAAGTTTAGTCTGATCAAGAAGAGTCAGTTTACCGTCAATATATTTAATTGGTGAAATATCTAAAACTTTAGTAGTTGTCATACACATAATCCTCTAAAAACTCCATATAATCTGCCATTGATAATATAGGTTCTTTATTATATTCGCTGGTCGCCCCAGCTATATCTTCAAAAGCCGGTGCCGTCATCCACGCTGCCAAAGTGCTCGCACATTCATAGTCATCGTGGGAATAATAATATTCTGAGTCCCCGGTTACATACTCAAAAAACTCCTTTGTTCCATATATGTCAAACCAGTATAATACATCTAACATATCAGTAAATAATGGTTCCTCAGCATATTCTTCTATCCCGCAATCCCAATCTATGTTTCCTTGATTTTTACTTATGGTCGAGCTATCTAACTTTTCATAGTAATCAAAGTATAAACATGCGTCTTCGGCATCTTCGATTTCAGCCATATATGTTGACTCATAATCATATGTACTATCATCAACCACACCTATAATAGCAGAAACCAAACCAATTACTGTGATTAGTACAGTTGCTAAAGATCCAGCTATAATAAGTTTGGCTTTATCTCCTGTAGTGTTGTAAGCTCTCTTTTTTAGGTTAATCTTAGGAAGAGAAAACTTTATTTTTGAGCGGTTAGGTTCATCAAAGTCATCATCGTCAAACCCTTCTCTGCGTTCAATTCTATCCTTAAGTTTTTCAAATCTGCTTTCCTTTTGAGCAGCTGTTGCAGCGGGGGCTACTCCCATAAGAACTTTATATGCTTGTGTTGCCTGTTCCTTCTTGCGTCTTGCATATTCCGGTTCATCCGCAAAATCCGCCGAGTCTAGTCTCGCCATACGATTATTATAAGCATTTCTTATTTGTGCAGGAGTTGCATCAGATCTTACCCCTAGTACCCTGTAATAATAATTTCTATCCATAATTCTATCTCTAATGTCTATTTATGCGGCATTAACGTGTGAATTTTAATAAGTTATTATATCACATTTTGGATGTATAACAAAGGTTTGACATCAAAAAAACTCCCGTAGTTTTCGGGAGTTTTTTGCTATCTTTATTGAATTTTCTTCGTTCTTAATCTTAACGAATTTGTCACAACACATACAGAACTCAAGCTCATTGCGCCCGCTGCAATCATTGGATTTAATAATAATCCAAAGGCAGGATACAGAAGGCCTGCTGCCACCGGTATGCAAATTATGTTGTAGAAGAAAGCCCAGAAAAGGCTAAGTTTAATATTACTTATCGTCGCACGACTAAGTTTGACAGCTTTTTCAACTTCAAGAATGTCACTACCCATTAGAACCAAATCTGCGGCATCAATTGCAATATCAGTACCTGCACCAATAGCAATTCCTATGTCAGCTCTGGTAATAGCAGGCGCGTCATTGACACCATCCCCAACCATTGCAACTAGCTTACCTTGATCTTGAAGTTCTCTAATCACAGCCTCTTTGTCTGCCGGAAGAACATTGGCATAAACTTTTGTAATGCCAACCTGTCTAGCGATACTGTCTGCGGTTATCTGATTATCGCCAGTAAGCATAACCTGCTCTATTCCAAGCCCACCAATCATCGTAATTGCCTCAACGGAAGTCCTTTTGATTTCGTCCGCAAGAGCAATTATTCCAATAAGCTTGTAGTTATCAGCCACTAGAATAGTAGTCTTTCCCTGTTTTTGCAAGCTGGAAAGCTGTGTTTCTATTGAAGATGCAATTTCTCCAATGATAGACTCAATATGTTTTTTGTTCCCTGCATAGTATGCTTTGTTATCAAGTTTGGCTTCGATACCTTTTCCGAAAACATACTTAAACTCTTCCACATCTCTTGTTTCGATGCTGCGTTCACCGGCACAGGCACAAATAGCCTTTCCAAGAGGATGTTCGGACTGAGCTTCAAGGCTAGCTACAACAGCAAGAAGATCTTCCTCAGTCATATTTTCAATTGGAATTATATCCGTTACCGCCGGTTCCCCTTCCGTAACAGTTCCTGTCTTATCAAATACTATTGTATCTACTTTTCCAAGGTTTTCTAAAGCTTCTGCAGATTTGATAATTATTCCTTCCTTAGCACCTCTGCCAGTTCCCACCATAATCGCAACCGGAGTTGCTAGTCCTAAGGCACATGGACAAGATATTACTAGTACTGAAATACCACACAAGAACGCATGACTCCAGTCAACTTCGCCGCTAAGCCCCGTAACAATTGCCCAAACCGCTACTGTCACAAGCGCTATACCTATCACAACAGGCACGAATACTCCACTAACTTTATCGGCAAGTCTAGAAATCGGCGCCTTACTAGATGATGCCTCTTCAACAAGGCCTATAATCTTCGCAAGGACTGTATCTCCACCAACTTCTGTAGCCTTATAGGTTATATATCCATCAATATTAAGAGTACCGCCTACTACTTTATCCCCTGCAGAAATCTCTACCGGAATACTTTCTCCTGTAATTGCCGCCTGGTTTATAGAAGTCTCGCCGCTCAAAACAACTCCATCAACGGCAATAGTTTCTCCAGGTCTTGCAATAACTGTTTCTCCAACCTTTACAGCCGAAGTTTGAACAATTAGTTCCTCGCCATCTCTAATGACAGAAACTGTCTTTGGCGTAAGGCTCATCAACCCTTCTAACGCATCGGTTGTCTTCTTCTTAGCTCTTGCTTCCATCCATTTACCAAGAGTAACTAGAGTTAATATCATTCCCACTGAATCGAAGTACAGCAGCAAGATAGACGCAATAGTTCCTACTGCAATTAAAGAATCCATGTTAGGCGCTCCTTTTAAGAGCATTGGTATGCCAACTTTATAGAACTTAAAGTTGGCTATAATAATCGGGATTACTAATATTGCACAAGTAACTTTTACAGCCACCTCAGAAGGAAACATCGCCTGCACACCCATGAACATGGATATTACAAAAAGTGGCACAGCAAAGATTACGGAAGTTATAAATCTTTTTCTTAATTTTGCTTCCTCTTGGTCTATTACATTTCTTCTTTCCTGGCCAGCATCACTTTCTTTTTCCTGAACTTTTGTTCCTTCTTCTGTGGCTCCATACCCCAGATTTGATACCTCGTCCATGATTGCCTGACTAGTCAAAATGCCTTCATCAAAAACAACTTCCATGGAATTGGTAAGAAGGTTAACGTTGATGCTTTCCACGCCTTCCATCTTAGATATTCCCTTTTCTATTCTAGCAGAACAGGCCGCACAGCCCATTCCGGTAACATCGTATTTTTTCTTCATTATCTATTTATTTCCCCTTAAATTATTGCTATATCTCAACTTTTGAAATATACTTGTACTATATATTTATACCACATTTTTTCGAAAATATTGAGTAGAAATTGTGACAAATGACTCAAAAGGAGGAGACATAAATATGAAACTTTATATTGTAGATGCTTTTACTGAAACTCTTTTTGGCGGAAATCCTGCCGGTGTAGTAATCCTTCCAGAAGGTGCAGATTTCCCTACTGACGAAATCATGGTTAAGACAGCCGCTGAACTTCGTTACTCAGAAACTGCTTTCATTAAGAGAATCAATGAAAAAGAATTTAACATTCGTTATTTCACTCCTGCTGCAGAAGTTGACCTATGCGGCCATGCTACAATCGGTTCCTTCAAGGCACTTTTATATGGAGGTTATATCGAAGATAACAATAGCTATATCAACCACACTTTAGCTGGTGACCTAAACATAGACATCAAAGACGGTTTCGTTCTAATGGATATGGCTACTCCAGTTAAAATCAATGAAATCGCAGACGAAGAAGGTCTAGTTGAGCTATATAAGATTATGGGACTTGACTACGCTGATCAGAAGGCTAAGGGCGTAACTTTACTTCCTCAGATGGTTTCAACAGGACTTCCTGATATCATGATGCCTGTTGCATCCCAGAAAGACCTAGAAGCTATCGCACCTGACTTCCCTGCTTTATCAAAGCTTTCCGAAAAATACGAAGTCGTTGGCGTTCACGCTTTCACAACTGATGCTGTAGAAGGAACAACTTGCCATGTTAGAAACTTCGCTCCTCTATACGACATCGACGAAGAAGCTGCAACTGGTACTTCCAACGGTGCTCTTACATACTACGGATACCTTAACGGTTTCGTAAAAGCAGGAGATGACTGCAGATTCGTTCAGGGCGAAAAGATGGAAAGACCATCAGTTATCCTATCTCACCTTGATGTGGACGCTGAAGGCGCTTGCAAAATCAAGGTTGGCGGCAGCGGCGTAATGGTTGCTGAAGGAGATATTAAACTATAGTTCGTTATACAAAACAAAAGAGCTACGATAATCTTCGTAGCTCTTTTAGCATTCTTATGAACTCATTTATTTTTTTAAGGATTGAAAATCTTACTAAATCTCTTCTTGAATATTATTTTTTCCAAAGGCCGTGTAGGTTGCAATATTCGTAAGCAGCAACTAATTCATCGCCTTCAGCTAGTACGAATTCTGCCACTGGCTTTTCACCTGGGTTTAAGTACTTCTTCTGTACTGCACCGTTCTTAGTTTCGATTGCAACGAAACCGATGTAATGTTCTTCAAGCATTGGATGTTCAACTTCACCAACTTCTACCTTAACTACATTACCTTCAACAGTTACAACTGGAACATGCTTTTCAACTGCTGCATCTACTTCGCCAGGAACTAATTCCTTCATTGGCTGTCCACAACATACTACTGGAACTCCAGATTCCTTAACTGCTTCTACGATATTTCCACAATGTTCACATACATAAAATTTCATAATATTTCCTCCAAATTTTCATTAAGTTTATTTTAATTTTCTGTTTAATCTCTTTTAGTCATTCGTTATTACTAACTTAATTTATATATGCCACATTTTCAAAAGTTAAAACATAAAATTTTAAATTTTTTTAATATTTATAATATTTTTTCAAAAGGTCTATTTTTCGATATTTTCTGCTTGTCCAATTTTGATCTAATTTCTTCAGAAGTATTTATTACTTCTGCAAAAAATTCTCTTGCCGACATTCTCATTGCTCCATCGCCAAGGGCTGCCATCTGCACAGGTCGGTCGGAAGTTACAACCTTGATGTCAAATTTTCTGCCCATCTCAAAAGCAGTCTTTTCTATAAATCTATCGGCAGTCTCAGCCTCTTTCGTATAGACTACTTCAAGGTTACCGTACTTCAGTTTGCTACCAATGTTTCCGGCCACTTTGTATCCATCAAAGACAACAACCATCCCTACCTTTTTGTAAGACTGATAGTTCTCTAGGATTTCAATAAAGGCTTCCCTCGCAGAATCTATATTCTTAGTGGCTAAATCTCTCATTTCATCCCAAGAAAAAATCACGTTATATCCATCCACAATGATGTACTCAGGATGCACCTTGCTGTCAGATTTGATGAGCTGAGGAAGCGGAGTTTCAGGCATCTTTCCACCGTGACTTCTCTTGCTAGCCTGAGCTCTTCTAAGAGCCTCATCACGCTTGCTTTCCCCATAGGTTCTCTTAAAGATTTCTTCAAGTTCCTTATTGCTCGCACTCATATATGAACTCTGTCTTGGAACTACAGTTTCTATTACCTTTTCTAAAACGCCTTCTTCGGAAAGTTCATAGCCACTTTCCACATGGGCCATCTCATCCACCT
This sequence comes from Bacillota bacterium, assembly GCA_017547345.1. The sequence continues at coordinate 11,058 of JAFYPY010000023.1, forward strand.
CATCCCAAGGAACATATTCTCCAGCCCCATGGCTACAGAATATGGAACCTGTTTGGTTATCAAGGTCGCCATCCGGATTATAGGCAATTCTTGCAATCACTTCTTCCGCATTATGACACTTGTCATACCCCGCAAAAGTAGCCATAAATCTACCCTTTCCTTTGGAAAAGGCTAACACTTCCTGCTGATAGTCTTGAAGAGTTGCAACCGGTCCAGTTCCCTCTATTATCGAAGTATCTTGATCTTTGATTGTCGGTAGCCCTGGAGTGGCCCCAAGCTTTTGCATATCAGAAAGAACCCTTCCAACATTTTCATTGGGCACTTCTATTCTAAAGCTGTACATCGGTTCTAACAGCACAGACTTAGCCTTCATAAGGCCTTGTCTTATAGCTCTATATGTAGCCTGTCTAAAGTCTCCACCTTCTGTGTGTTTTAGATGTGCTTTCCCTGCGATAATTGTCATCTTAATATCACAAATAGTCGATCCCGTTAAGACACCAATGTGTTCTTTCTCTGACAGGTGTCCCATGATTAGTCTCTGCCAGTTTTTAGCTAATCTATCCTCGCTAACCATGGCGTCAGTGATAACACCCGTTCCCCTAGGAAGAGGCTCTAGCAATATATGTACCTCCGCATAGTGACGAAGAGGCTCAAAATGCCCAATACCGATTACTGCCTCTTCTATAGTCTCCTTATAAATAACACTTCCGTTTCCAAAGGTAACATCCATGTCGAATCTTTCTTTTACAATATGCTGTAAGATTTCAAGCTCTAGCTTACCCATTACTTGAACATGGATTTCCTGGAGTTTTTCATTCCACATTATATTAAGGCTAGGGTCTTCTTCTCCTAGCTGTCTAAGTTTTTGCATTGCAGCAGTGGAATCTACGCCTAATGGCAGAATTAACTGATATGTCAAAGCTGGCGCAATCATCGGAAGCTGATCGCTATCTGAGTTGTCACCTAGCGCTTGTCCTGCATAAGTTCTTGAAAGCCCATGCACTGAACAAATCATGCCTGCTGCTACATCTGTGGCAGTTTCAAAAGTCTTGCCGTTATATAGTCTAATCTGCTCAACCTTTTCTTCCCAGCCGTTACC
>JAFYPY010000149.1 GCA_017547345.1 Bacillota bacterium
AGACCCTGCTCGCCAACGTGTACTACGTCGAACATATTCGCATCTTCCATACCAGATGCAACTACTAAAGGTCCTGCTACTTTAATAATTTTACCCTGACTCATATCCTACTTGTCACCTCCAAAGAGTATATCTGCTCCGACTGCTCTTTCAACCGCCTTCTTGACGTTGCTCATTCCAATTCCCATATTTCCGTCTTTGCCAGGAATAGGAATAATAGCCGGAATTTTAGAGTCTATATAACTATCTACCTCTTCACCTAAGTGCTGAAAAAGTTTTTCAGTCACGTAGATGATAGCATAGTCTTCTTTTGCTATTTTTTTGAGTACTTTTTTTGCTTCATCAGCCTGGTCACAAGGAAAAACCTCTAGGCCTACAGCCTTAAAGCCAAGTACACTTTCTCTATCACCGATTACACCGATTTTATACATAAGTCTCTCTCAGCCTTTCTTTAATGGTTTCCTCTGCTATACCAGCCAACTTGCCGGTTAATACCATGCGCAGATTTTTGATTTCGTTTTCTTTTGCAATATAGAATGCTGCAATAGGTTCAATACCTGTAGTTATAAATTTAGCAGCCTGAATATATCTCACTTTCGTATCGTCACAAAGTTTTTCAAGCAATGAATACTTGCCTGTTTCTTCTACCTTTGCTGCGCCGACTTCCATAATTTCTCTATATCCATGGATATCAAGCTTTTCGCCTAAATTCTGGTATGTGTCACCGTATGAATCTACTAATGTCTTTAAGTCAATCTTGCCACCTTCAAGGAAAACTTTCTGAAGGAAAGTCTCTGGCTTTTTGATTTTTCTAAGTCTAACAAAAGTATTGATATTAAGAATATCGATTAAGAGTCTCACATACCCAACAACAAATTCGTTACCGCAAGTCTCTGCTGCCGCCAGCATATCTCTGTAACAAGCTTTATCCAAAACAATGTCAATTTCTTGTGGATCCTTGTTCTTGGCATAGCCTTCAATGGCTTCTTCCATTGCCTCCTTAATTCTAGGTGGCATGAACATATAGTCTCTAGCCTGAATCATGTATGCTAGTTTGTCAGCTTCTATCGTTCCACCAGCCATAAAATATGCTTCTGGGGAAATTTCGAGAATTTCTGCCTTCAAGACCACCTTTACATTGTGGTAGTCAGCAGGGTACTGCAAGAATTCGAGTTCTTCTTTTTCATTAACTACAGAAAGTACTAAATCGCAAACTCTCTTTTGCTCTTCCTTCAAAGACTTTTCATAGTCTCTCGGATTTTCTAAAGGCTTGCCATCTCCATAGCCAAAATCGGCTAAGATATTCATAGCAGCTTGAACATCTGCAGCTTCTGCTACCTTGTTCATATCAGCCTTACCGAGCAAAGTCCTTTCATTGCCTCTAATGACTGCGCAAGAATATTGATATTCATCTCTTCTATGTTTAGCCATAGATATTCTCCTTTACTCGAACAGCATTGCAGCAACTTCTGAGTTCATTGCATCTTTATTTTCTGCAACTAAAGCTTCTACACTGTTGTTGATATATACCTTTCCAACCTGCATAACGAAGCCACCTTTAATGTTTCTAGTTTCGTCTGCAAGGCTGAATTTTGCATCTTTAACTGCTTCATTCAATTTCTGGCAAACCTTTTCGCCTACAGCTTCTTTATCTCTTGTATTGAAAATAAGCTGTCCGGAAGTTTCGCCTGACTGCTTGCCAAGGTTAACTAGGAAGTCTACATACTCTGCTTCTTCCATAGATGCGAGTGCATCCACCGCCTTTTTGAAACAGTCGTCGATTAGTTCTTGCTTCTTTTGTAAAATCAGTTTTCTTGAGTCGATGTCTGCAACTGATTTACGACGACTAATTGTCTTTTCTTTCGTATCTAGGCCCGTTGCCTCTTCGCTAGCTAATAAGTTTTTTGCTTCTTCTTTAGCCTGTGCCAAGATTTCGTCTACCTTCTTTTGAGCTTCAGCAAGAACAACCTTTTTTTCTTCTTCTGCTTCTCCAAGAATCTTAGAGGTTATTTTTTCTATGCTCATAGCTTTTCTACCTTTCCTATATGTTTGGTTGTCAGCAAAACTATACAGTTACGCCTAGCCAAATTAAGATGGAAACTAGTAATGCAAGGATAGCGTATGTTTCTACCATCGCTGCATAGATTACACCCTTAGTCATCTGATCAGGTCTCTTTGAAGTTAACTGAAGACCAGCTGCTGCTGCCTTTCCCTGATAGATACCGGAAATAATACCAACGATACCGATTGGAAGACCTGCCATGAATAGGTACGCTCCCTGTGCAAATGTAAGATCGATTAAACCGCCGCCAATCATACCAATCTTTAGTACGATTAAGAACGCTACTACGAATCCGTAGATACCCTGTGTACCAGGAAGTACCTGTAAGATTAGAGTCTTACCGAACTTCTTAGGGTCTTCTGTTAAAACGCCTGCAGCTGCCTGACCTGCAATAGATACACCGATTGCACTTCCGATACCTGCTAATGATGCGATTGCTGCTCCTAGTAGAGCTAATGTATTACCATCGAATAAACTCATTTTGTTACCTCCGTTATTTATCTTTCATAACTCTTATATATTTTGTTTTCTGTCCCATCGGTTCAAACGGTTCCCCGCCGTCCATATAGAATTTTCCGAAGAATTCTACGTACTGAAGACGGCATGTGTGAACGTATGCACCTAGAACGTTGATTGCTATATTCAATGTGTGTCCAAAGATGAAGATGACTAGAAGCAGAATTGCTCCGATGATTCCTCCACCAAAGATGGAACCCATTGTGTTTACTACCTGGGCGATTACCCCTGTAGCAAGACCTAATGCCAATATTCTTGAATATGACAGAATATCGGATAGGTAGCTTGTAATATCATATACACTTGATAATCCGCCGATTACTTTGCCGATACCTTTGCTGTGGCGTCCGCCTGTAAGAAGTAATCCTACAAGGCCTGCAATAGCCATATACATTCCTATATTGACTAAAGCCGGAGCAACCATGCCGCCGCCTAGCCATGCACAAATACCTGTAATCGTTATAATCCAAAAGCCCTGATCGCAAAGTGCATCAAACCATTTGCCCTCTTTAATCTGCATATATGACTTGATTGCCATGCCTGTAAACAGATGTACAATACCAAGCGCAATGGAGAAGATTAAAAGCTTAATCGGGTCATCCATCGGATTAAACCAAAGTGGTTTTATAACAAACTCAACTCCGAAGAATAATCTTGCAACAACTGTGGCAATGTCCCCGAACCAACCTCCAAAGAGTGCTCCCCAGAAAGTGGTTGATATACCGCAGTACATGAATAGCGTGATAAGTTTTTGTGCCATTCCTTCTAAATCGTACTTCTTTAAGATTATGAAGCAAGCGACGGCCATTATAATGCCGTATGCCGCATCAGACAACATAATTCCAAAGAAGACAACATAGAACGCTGCAAAAATCTTTGTCGGATCGAATCCTCTGTAATTAGGAAGTGAATACATTTCTGTAACTGATTCGAATGGAGTTATAAACTTGGAGTTTTCCATTAGAACCGGGACTTCTTCTTCGTCAAGAGGATCGCGGAAAACATAGTAACACTCGTTTTCATCTAAAATCTTCTTAGCTTTTTCTACGAGTCTTTCAGGAATCCATCCTTCTAATAAGAATGTCTTAGAAGTCTTTAATAACTTTGCCTTATTCTTTTGCTTTTCTGCTTCTAAGAAAGTTACATCATAGTATTCTTCAATTTTTTCTTTTAGACTTGCATCTGTTGCGATTTCACAGGCAAGTGCCTGGATTTCGTTGTGTGCTTCTTCGAGTTCTTTTTCTTTTCTCTTAATAGCGTCTGCTGAAGTCTCCTTTAGATCTTTGAAAACGGATTCGTTAAATCCCTTTTCTCTCAAGGTTTCCATAACCTGTTCTTCTAAAGCCTTTTGGCACACAAGTGCAACATACTGGAGTTCCTTGTCTCTATTGACAACTTTGAAAATAACCTGTTCAAAGCTTTGTTCTAGAGACTTAGCTAAACCTTCAGTATCACAGTCTAGTGGCAATACGCCTTTGTGGATGTTACAGTCTCTTGTCTCTGTTAGTGCCATAGGTAAATCGTAGTCTACCCATGGTATTAAAGAAAGTATGTCTATTTCAAGTTTGTTGACAGTTTCGTTAAGAGCATGGATTCTGTCACCTTTTTCTAAAAACTTGTCGATAATCGCTTCTGCCTGCGAGTTATCCTTGCGAAGTTTTTTGAGTCCTTCAAAATCCACTCTTCTTCTAGTGCTAAATAAAGGTGATTTAGATTTATCATATTTTTCTATAATGTCTAAAGCTTGCTGTGCTTTTGCAAGTTTCTGTTCAAGCTTTACTACGCACTCTTGGTTTCCATCTAAATCTGCCAGTACTTTCCACTCATCGTCTTCAAGCTTGTGTGACTGCTGGGTAAGTTCTACTGCACCAAAGTCACTCAACTCTGACATAAGTTTTTCTTTTTCGGTATCAAGGCCAATGACTGCAACTCTTTGCATTTTACTAATTGACACTTGATTTCACCCTTTCTACAATTCTACTAACTACATCTAGCTCTTTTGATTTGGCTTTGGCTTCAAGTTCAGAGCAGGCAGCTTTTGTTGCTTCTATGGAAGCATCATATTGCTTCTGCGCTTCTTCCTGACCCTCGGCCGAAAGTCTGTCCACTACTTCCTTTGCCTTCGCCTTTGCTTCTTCTAAGAGCTCTAGGGCATTAGTGTTTGCTTTTTCTATCATAGCCTTTGCTTCCTGCTTGCTTTCCTTTCGGATAGCGTCTGCATCTTGCTCAGCCTTATTGATCAAATTCAATTCTTCTCTAAACACTTTTTTGCCTCCCTTCCCTTGTTATTTATACTACCACACTTTTACTCATTTTTAATCATAATTTAGTTATTTTATTGCATATTTTTGATATTATACAACAAATAATCGTTTAATAATTTGTTTTGTATTCTATATTTTTTCAGCTAGCTCTACTATTTTTTTGAGTCTGCCGTTTATTCCTGACTTCTTTAACGGTGGGTCGCACAGCTCTCCTAAAGCCGCAATTGTTAAGTCTGGATTTTCTTTTCTAAGGAGTGCGACTTCTCTAAGCTTATCTGGAAGCCAGTCAAGCCCCTTCTCTTTTTCTATCTTTTCAATTGCAGCAGATTGTTTCATAGCAGCTTCTACAACTCTATCAAGATTAGCGTTATCGCAATTTGCCATTCTGTTAACCTTATTCCTCATGGACTTTTCTACCTGAGTAGTCGTAATTATTAAGGAGTGAGTATCAGCACCCATTATGCCCAGAATGTCCCCTATGTAATCTGCCTTCTTTACATATACCAAATGGGACTTACCTCTCTTTGTTTCCTTAGCCTGCAAATCCACAAAGGAATTTATAAGTTTTCTTAAATCTTTAGCTAAGGTTTCTGTTCTACATACAAATTCCAAATGATATGATTTTTCAGGATCGCTCATAGTTCCAACGCCCATGAACACACCTCTAAGATATGCTTTCTTGCAACATTTAGTTCGTATGAGTCCATCATAAATACCGTCAGAAATATAGTTATTACCTTCTCTTACAAGCAAAATCCCCGTTTCTCGCAGGATCTGTTCACTTCTGTTTTCGGCATCTATTGTGAGCTTGTATGCTCTTTTCTTTCCAACGGAATTGCCTTCTCCTACCTTCAATGTAGTGTCTATGTCGAAGTATTCGTGTAGGAGTTTTTTGTAATGCCTCATTACTGCCGGATTTTCAGAAGTTATCATTATCTTAAACTTCCCAAATCCTGCAAGACCTATACTTCCGGCTACTCGCAAAAATCCGGCTATCTCTGCAAGCTGACAACACTTTTTTTCTGATTCTAGCCTGGA
>JAFYPY010000150.1 GCA_017547345.1 Bacillota bacterium
GGTCTAGGGGATGCAGCGGGATGTATGACATTTGCGCTTATGGGTAGTACATTTGCAATGTATTGTACAGATGCACTAAACATAAACACAACATTACTAGCAACATTACTACTGATTTGGAACGTATGGGACTTCATCAATGACCCTATGATGGGTGCATTAATGGACCAGAACTTTGCTAAAAACAGAAATCCAAAGGGTAAGTTCCGTCCATGGATTCTTCGCTCCACACCATTAGTTTGTGTTACATTCATCGCATTATGGTCCGTGCCACAGTTCTTCGATGGAATTGCATTAGTTGGCTGCCTATTTGGACTAAAGATTATATATGAGTTATCCTATACAATGTTCAATATTCCTATGGGCTCTCTTTTATCCGCAATGGCTAACACTGATGAAGAAAGAGCATCTTTATCTGCGGCTAGAGGCATCGGTTCTGCTGTGGGTAATATGTTACCAATGGTAATCATGCCACAGATGATTAAGATGTATGGCCAGACAAATGCAACTGGTTATGCAATCGGTTCAATCGCATGTGCGGTAATCGGTTTTGTTATGTGTTTAATGCACTACAAGATGACTGAAGAAAGAAACATCAAGGATGTTCCAGCTGAACAGGCCGAGGGCGTTAAGATGTCTGACATTTTCAACGTATTTAGAGTTAACAGACCTTTCCAGGCTCTTTGTATGCACGGTCTATTCATCTGTATGATGCAGTATGTAGGTAACACAATGAGTAACTACCTATATGCAACAGTGCTTGGAGACTTAGGATTCATTACATATGCAACAATTGTATCTGCTCCGTTTATGGTAGGTATCTTCGCATTTGGTTCCAAGTTCGCAAAGAAGTTTGGTCTTGAAAATATGATTAGAAACTGCTTACTAGCAAGTTCCGTTTTATATGTAGGTCTATTTGCTTTCCACGTAGTGGCAAAGGTAAACCCTTGGGTTCACGTAATCTGGAGCGGTATCGCAATGGGTCTTGCATCAATTTCCATTTACATGCAGTGGGGTCTTGTTGGGGAAGCTATCGACTACAACGAAATGCTTACTGGCAAGAGAACAGAAGGTTCCATCTACGGTACTTTCAACCTATCTCGTAGAGTAGGTCAGACTGTTGGTAACTCCGCAGCAATCCTAGCACTAGGCTGGTTCGGTTACGATGGAGCAGCTGCAGTACAGACTGCAAGCGCAGTATTCGGTATCAAGTTCTTAGGTATCTTATTACCTGGTATCTTCGTAATCGGTTCATGGGCAGCGTTCAAGTTCTTATGGAATATGGACGCAGAAACTAGAGCTAAGCTAAACGCGTTTAAGGCAGGTCAGCAGTAATATATTCAAACAGGAGACAGCTATGGAAAAAGTTATAAATACGCCTTGCGGGCAGATAAAAGGAACTGACTGCAGAATCCCAGGCGTTATCGCATACAAAGGGATTCGTTATGCAACAGCAAAGAGATGGGAATATCCAGAACTTGTTGAAAGCTGGGATGGTATTTATGATGCGACTAAATATGGCAATTGTTCATACCAGCCACGTTCATTTTATGATGAAGAATATAACGAAAAGAAATATTTCTATTACAACGAGTTCAGAAAAGGCGAGATGTATACTTACGATGACGACTGCCTATTCTTAAATATTTGGACGCCGGAGACTGCGACGCCGGGAAGAAAACTTCCGGTACTAGTATATATTCACGGAGGCGGCTTCACAGGTGGCTGTGCACACGAAAAGCACTTTGATGATCCGATTTGGCCAACAAATGATGTGGTTGCAGTTACTATCAACTATCGCCTTGGACCTATGGGTTTCATATGCCTTCCTGAGCTTGAAGCTGAAGCAGGACATACTGGAAACTATGGTCTATATGACCAAATGACAGCACTCAAGTGGGTTAAGAAGAATATTGAAAGTTTCGGCGGTGATCCAGATGAAGTGACGATTATGGGACAGAGTGCAGGTGCTATGAGTGTGCAGCATCTATGTCAAAGCCCGTTAACAGATGGACTGTTTAATAAAGCCGTGATGTCAAGTGGATGCATGACGATGGATATCCTTACTTCTAGTCCTGTTAAGGCAGGAGAGTTTTGGCAGGAAGTAATGAGAAGACTTGATTGCAATTCTTTAGAAGAATTCAGAGTGGTGCCGGCAGAAAAGCTATTTGATGCTTGGCAGACTGCAAAGAAGGAACTAAAGGGAGGCATGATGACAGGTGTTCCGGTAAAGGACGAACTTTTCATTGTCTCTAACCCTAAGGTAAAAGATATTCCATACATGATAGGTTCTACAAGTGAGGATATGATGCCTCCTTTCCTATATTCCATGGGTAAGAAGTGGGCAATAAAAAATAATGTGACAAACTATGGGTGGTTCTTTGATAGAAGGCTTCCAGGCGATGATAATGGAGCATGGCATTCCAGTGACCTCTGGTATTGGTTTGGTACTTTAGATAGATGCTGGAGACCAATGACAGAAAAGGACTATAAGCTAAGTAACGAAATGGTAGCTTACCTAATGAGCTTCGTTAAAACCGGTAATCCTAACCAGGGAACAGGTTGCAGTGGAAATTGTGCAACTTGTGTAAGCCACTCAGGACTTCCAGTATGGGAACCAGTAAACGCTTCCGGTAAATTAATGAGATTTGGTGAAGGTTCAACTAGAATGGGAAAGGCAAGCATGATAAAACTAATAAAAACAATGTTTACAAATAAGGCTGTAGGCGAATAGATAAGAAAAACCTCCACATTAAAATGTGGAGGTTTTGTTGTTTGTGTATCTTATATATAGTAGTCGTTAAAGCAATGACGGAAGAAGTTCCAATAAGTCGTCAATAAGTTCCTGCTTTGCGCTGTGCTCCTTTGATGCAAGCAAGTACATATTAGTTGTAAACTCGTAATCTAACTCAGGAATGATTGCCAACTTATTTGTTGCAAGCTCCTTCTCTACTAAATGTGTAGGGATTAGAGTTATTACATGCCCTTCGCATGCTAATTCTTTGATAGTCTGCAAGTCACCGATGTTCTTTTCGGAATAGAAAAAGTCGGAGAATTGCAAATCATGTGTTTGCAGTAGGTCGTTAACTGTGGCAATTGGCATAGTGCAAAGCAGAGTGTTGTTATGTTTTGTGTTTGCCAAACCTTTTTTGAAACAAATATGTGTCGGTGATGTAACGAAGGATAAAGGTAATTTGCATAAAAACTTTGAAGCAACCTTTGCTGAATTGAAATGAGGTTCAGCGATAAAACTTACATCACAACGATTAGAAGTAATTTTTTCTATTGCCACATCTGTAGTAGCCTTAGTATACTTTATCTCAATATTAGGATATTTATTGATAAGCTTATATATAAGGGAATTAATTACATATGTACTAGGTGTTTCTGAAGCGGTGATACGCAATATGTTTTCAGAAACATTAAAGGCGTTGTGGATATCGGAAACGACATCTAAAAGTTTATTGGCATATTCTAAAAACAGGATTCCCTTGTCTGTAAGATAAATCCCAGAATTGGTGCGTTCGTAAAGCTTAGTATTCAATTCGGACTCCAAAGCTCTAATATGACTCTGTACTGTTGAATTTGAATAGTTAAGCTTTTGGGCAGCTTTAGATATACTATTATATTTTGCTACATATATAAAAGATTGAAGATGTGTAGTATTCATAATTGACCTTTCTTTTTTAGTTATAGCAATTAACAAGCATGTCTTTGTTCTTTGTTGCATATATAAATATTAAGCAATATTAACAA
>JAFYPY010000151.1 GCA_017547345.1 Bacillota bacterium
GCCTATGGATTTGAAAGGGGATGCTGTCTGGAAGTTTTTTGATGTAGAACCTGACGAAAGTGGCAAAAAAACAGGCAGATCAACTTCATGGACTGGAGTAACATATTTCTATGACTATGCGAAAGCAAATACAGGATTTGGATTATGTGCAAAAGTAGATGCAAATGTTTTTTCTGCAGAAGCAGGTGATATAATGCAGGTTGGGGATGGAACGGGAGATTTTGTTCACACGATAGTATCATTGGGAGCTATTACTGACAAAGAAGGCAATATTATCGACATAAACACTGTTTCCAACACCACAGACAGAAAGAATTATCCTATGTCTGCGTACAATTGCCCATACATAAGACTTATTAAAATTTATGGTTATAATAACTAGATAAATTGCCTGCAAAGTGATATAATTATTAGCAAGAATTTTTTGGAGGATATAATATGGCAGATAATTTCATTCATGAAATAATTGAAAAAGACTTAGAATCTCAGAAATATGGAGAAAAGGTTTACACTCGTTTCCCTCCTGAACCAAACGGATACCTTCATATTGGACATGCCAAGTCCATATGCTTAAACTTTTCCACAGCGGCTAAGTACGGTGGCAAGTGTAACTTGAGATATGATGATACAAACCCTGTTAAAGAAGACGTTGAATATGTAGATTCCATCGAACAGGACGTTAAATGGTTAGGTTTCGAATGGGACGAAAGACTTTGGGCTTCTGACTACTTCGACAAGATGTATGAAGCAGCAGTAGAACTAATTAAAAAAGGCAAGGCTTTCGTGTGCGATTTAACTGGCGAAGAAATTAGAGAATACAGAGGAACTCTTAAGGAGCCGGGTAAGGAATCGCCTTACAGAAACAGAAGCATAGAAGAAAACTTACAGCTTTTTGAAGAAATGAAGGCTGGCAAGTATGCTGATGGAGAAAAGGTTCTTCGTGCTAAGATCGATATGACTTCTCCTAATATCAATATGAGAGACCCTATCATCTATAGAATCGCACATGCAACACATCACAACACAGGTGACAAGTGGTGCATCTATCCGATGTATGACTTTGCTCATCCTATCGAAGACGCGATTGAAGGCATCACACATTCCATTTGTACATTAGAATTCGAAGATCATAGACCTCTATATGACTGGGTTCTTAGAGAAGTTGGTTGGTGGCCAATGCCTCCACAGCAGATTGAATTTGCTAGATTAAACTTAACTAATACAGTAATGTCAAAGAGATACCTAAAGGCTCTTGTTGATGACGGTGTAGTTGATGGTTGGGATGACCCTCGTATGCCTACTATTGCAGGTATTCGTCGTAGAGGTTATACACCTGAAGCTATCAGAAAGTTCTGCGAAGACATCGGTGTTGCGAAGTCAAACAGCACAGTACAGGTTGCGCAGCTTGAACAGTGCGTTCGTGAAGACCTAAAAGAAAAGGTTGAATCTAGAAATGTAGTATTTGACCCAATCAAGGTTGTAATCACTAACTATCCTGAAGATGAAACTGAAATGTGCGATGTAGAAAACAACGCGCAGGTTCCAGAAATGGGAACTCGTCAGGTTCCATTCTCAAGAGAATTATGGATTGACGGCGCTGACTTTATGGAAGTTCCAGTTAAGAAATACTTTAGAATGTTCCCAGGAAACGAAGTTAGATTCAAGGGTGCATACTTTATTACTTGCAACGAGGTTGTTAAGAACGAAGATGGTTCAATCAAGGAACTTCTTTGCACATACGACCCAGAAACAAGAAGTGGCAATAACTTCGAAGGACGTAAGGTTAAGGGTACAATTCACTTCGTGGACGCTGCTACTGCAGTTCCAATCAAGGTTAGACAGTTTGACTACCTAATGGTAGAAAACGAAGAAGGCGAAAATGTAATGAACGAAGAAACTATGAGAGAAATTACATGTTACGCAGAACCTTTAGTTCAGGAGGCTGAAGCAGGTGAAAGATTCCAGTTCTTTAGACACGGATATTTCGTGGCAGATTCAAAGCTTCACACAAAAGAAACTCCAGTATTCAACGAAATCGTTGGACTTAAGAGCTCCTGGAAATAGACTTAAATATTAAATATAAAAGGTCATATTGTATATGCAATATGGCCTTTTGCTAAATAAAGGGGATTCAAAGGATGTTTGAAAAATATGCGATTACTATAGTAACATGCCTTATTGCCATTGTTATAGGGGTATTGCTTGGCAATAGTGCGGTGTATGTATTTAATAGGATTCCAGGGAAATGGCTGTGTGATTACGGTCAGGAGCCTAGTGAAGAGTTGCTTAGGCCGACGGTGCAGAGGGTAAAAAGTACACCATGGAAATATTGTTTTTCGGGATTATTTATTATGGTAGCCATAAAACTGGGACTAGAAGACCCGATTTATGGAATGATTGCCGTAATTACTTGTTGGCTTTTGCTAGAGATGGCAATCGCAGACTTGAAATATATGATAGTGCCGGATCAATTTATAATTCTGCTTATGGTAGCTGGAGTGGGTTTCATACCTCATCACAGTGAAGGGCCGTTGGCTGGAATATGGGGTGCTGCAGTGGGCTTTTGTATAATGCTTGCTATTGCAGTGCTTGGCAAGTTAATTTATAGGTCAGAAACTCTTGGCGGTGGCGATATAAAGCTTTTTACAGCATTAGGTCTTTGCTTAGGAACAAGGGGTTTACTGATTGTTTTTGTACTTTCGACTTTTGTTACAGCTGTGCATTTGACATATTTATTAGCCAAAAGGAAGATAAAACCTGAGCAAAAAAGACCACTTGTTCCATATATTGCAATATCTGCAACGATTTATATGGTCATTTTGCAGGAAATGAGTTATAATATATGGGTAGATTTATAGGAGAGGATAATAAATGATTACTAGTAAACAGAGAAGTTTTTTGAAATCTTTAGCACATGATTTAGACCCTATTGTATATATTGGCAAGGCGGGAGTTACAGAAAATGTAGTTAAAGAGATTGACACTTGCTTAGAAGCAAGGGAATTAGTGAAAGTTAAATTACAGGAAGGTTGCGATTTGGCACCAAAGGATGTTGCAAACAGCTTACTTGAACCGCTTGGCGCTGAGTTTGTACAGGCAATCGGTCGTAAGTTTACTTTGTACAGAGAATCAAAAGAAAACAAACAGATTGTTTTACCTAAAAAATAATTATTATGGAAAGAAATCTTTTGCTGACAATTGAATATGACGGTAGCGAGTTTTCAGGTTGGCAAAGACAGCCCGAAAGGAGAACCGTACAAGGAGAACTTGAAAGAGTTTTATCCAAAGTATGCGGTGTACCTGTGCAGATAAATGGGACAAGCAGAACGGATGCAGGAGTGCATGCCTTGGGGCAACGAGCTTCATTTAGGTTGGAGTCAGGTATTCCGACAGATAAGATAAAACTTGCTGCTAACAATATTTTGGCTGGTGGCAAGAATTTGGCATCTCAAGTAGGCGATGTAAGAATTCTTGAAATTGAAGAAAAAGAGCAAGATTTTCATGCTAGATTTGATTCCAAAGGAAAGAAATATAGATATGTCATTTCTAACGATGATGAACAAGATATTTTTCGCAGAAAGTATTGCTACCAAGTCAATAAGCCCTTGAACATAGAAGATATGCAAAAGGCAGCAACCAATATTGTTGGTACACATGATTTTGCTTGCTTTCAATCGGCTGGAGGGCAAGAAAAGGAAACTACCGTTAGAACAATTTACAGTCTAGATGTTTTTAGAAACCAAAAAGATGTGGTAATAGAAGTTGCAGGGGATGGTTTTCTTTATAATATGGTCCGCATAATTACAGGCACCTTAGTAGAAGTAGGTTTGGGCAAGAGAAAACCTGAGGACTTAATAGAAATTATAGAGTCAACTGATAGAAAAATGGCAGGGCATAAGGCTCCGGCTGAAGGATTATATTTAGTTGAAGTTTATTACAAATAGGAGACAGAACAATGAAGAGACCAACATGGGACGAGTACTTTATGGAAATGGCTGAATTAACAGCTAAAAGATCTACTTGTATGAGAAGAAGCGTAGGTGCGGTTATAGTCAAAGATCGTCACGCTATTGCAACAGGATACAATGGTGCACCTAGAGGTATTGCGCATTGTGAAGACCGCGGTGGATGTATTAGACAACAACTAAATGTTCCATCTGGACAAAGACACGAAATATGCATGGCTCTTCATGCCGAACAAAATGCAATTATTCAGGCGGCAGCAATGGGACATAGTATCGAAGGAGGTACCATTTATATTACTCATCAACCGTGTGCAATTTGTGCCAAAATGATTATCAACTCGGGTATTACAAGAATTGTTATAAAAGAAGGATATCCTGACGAATTGGCAGCATCAATTTTGGAAGAGGCAGGACTAAAGATAGAACAAATCTAACATTAAGAGGTGGCTTATGTATAGTACACTATGGATTACATTTTTTATAGCTTTGATAATTTCTTTTATGTCGACGCCATTAGCTATAAAAATTGCGCCTAAAATAGGTGCAATGGATATTCCAAAAGACAGTAGAAGAATGCATTCAAAGGCGATGCCTAGGTTTGGCGGGATGGCCATAGTTTTAGGAAGCATAATTTCGATGATGTTTTTTTTGAGCTTTGACGATAGAATTCCTAAAATAATTCTGGGTGGTATTATAATATATTCAATTGGAATCGCTGACGACTTATTTGATTTGCCTGCAAAGGTTAAATTTATTGGACAATTTCTAGTTGCTTTGATGATTTACGGTATGAATATAAGAATTACCTTTATAACAAATTTCTTTGGTGAAGGTAATAGTCAGCTGGGCGATGCGGTGTGCTTCTTTATAACAGTATTTTGGATAGTAGGTATAACAAATACTGTGAATTTAATAGACGGTCTTGATGGGCTTGCGGCAGGCACTTCGGCTATTGCTTCCTTATGTATTGCTTATGTAGCATATATTCATGGAACATATTTGGTCGCAGGGGCCATGCTTGCACTGGCAGGAGCCGCTTTGGGATTTTTGCCATTTAACTTTTACCCGTCAAAAATATTTATGGGAGATGGTGGCTCCTTATATTTAGGCTATATGCTTGGAACGCTTTCTATACTGGGTACAGTAAAGAGTGCTACGCTAGTAGCGGTCATAATTCCTGTGCTGGTACTTGGAGTTCCGATTTTTGATACTATGTTTGCAATCCTTAGAAGATTTGTAAACAAGAGACCTATTATGGAAGCAGATAAGGGGCATTTGCATCACAGACTTATGAGTCTTGGATATGGTCAGCGTAGAGCGACTTTGATGCTTTATGGCATATCAGCAATCATGGGTGTAGCTGCGGTTACATACAGCAGAGGTTTAATTGTAGAAACTCTTGGACTTGCAGGGATTACACTTATGTATATCTATGTATTCTTGACAGACATTGATAATTCTGTTCCAAAGATTAGAAACAGTGGAAAATAATATATAATAAAGTACTGACACCCAAAGGGTTTTCTGCGGGGGAAGGCTTGATAATAATAATTAAGGCTAGAAGTGTCGGTATTTACCGGCACTTTATTTTTTTAGGAGGAAAAAATGGAAACTAGAGTAGCTATAATCAGCATAATTGTTGAAGACATCGATTCGGCAGAAAAGATTAACGACTTGCTTCACGAGTTTAGAAAAACAATTATAGGGCGAATGGGGATTCCATATCCTACAAAAGACATTTCTATTATCAGCGTTGCCGTTGATGGCCCTATGAATGAAATCAGTGCCTTATCGGGCAAACTTGGTGCGATCAAAGGGGTTAGTACAAAAACAATATATTCAAAGGTATAACTTTTAATAGAAAGAGGTATGAGAGATGAAAACTTTTAGAAAAGCTATAGCTATTTTGATGATTTTAGTATTAGCATTATGTATGCTTACGGGATGCAAAGAAGATGTACCAAATACGGTAACATCACCAGTTAATGTGGGGGCACTTAATGGACCGACAGGGATGGGAATGGTTCAGCTTATGGACATGACTGACAAGTATAACATTTCAACTTATCAGGCGCCTACAGATGTGACTGCAAAAATCGTAAAAGGCGAAATTGATGTGGCCGCAGTTCCCTCTAACCTAGCATCCGTTTTATATAACAAGACAGAAGGCAAAGTGGTAGCAGTAAGTCCAATAACTTTAGGCGTCTTATATATATTAGGCAATGATGTGGATTTAGATAATGTGGCAGACCTGAGGGGAAAGACAATCGTTGCTAGTGGGCAAGGGGGAACTCCAGAATATGTTTTACAAAAGGTGCTTGAAAAAGCAGGGCTTGAAATCTATGAGGATGTGGATGTGCAGTGGCTTGCAAATCATGCAGAAGTTAATACTAAACTTCTAACACAAGAAGACACTATTGCAATGATTCCTGAACCTTTTGTGTCAACAGCGCTTGCTGCCGGAAACGATGAAGTAGAAGTTCTATTTGATATGAATGTGTTGTGGGAAGAAGCCACAGGACAGGAACTTCCAATGGGAGTTTTGGTGGCAACCAAGACCTTCGTAACAGAAAGAGAAAATGACTTAAAGGTTTTATTAAATGATCTTGAGGCTTCGGTGACTTTCGTAAACGAATCTCCAGAGGAGGCCGCAAAACTAATTGTAGAAAAGGGTTTTATAGGGAAGGAACCTATTGCCAAATCTGCAATTCCAAATTGTAACATAGTTCTTTATACAGGCGATAACGCAGAAACAGGAAAGAACATATTAAAGACATTTAATGAAACTCTATTTGAAATGAATAAAGCTTCTGTGGGAGGAGCATTACCGGGTGAAGAACTTTATTACTAAAGGAAAACTAAATAAAAGTCTTAAGTTGATAGCGGTTTGTGTCTTTTGGATGATGTTATGGCAGATTCTAGCTATAATAGTGGGCAATTCCTTGTTGTTGCCGAGCGTTTTAGAGACTTCGTCAGCGTTAGGAATGTTAATAAAAAATACATTCTTTTATAAGAGTGTAGCATGGACACTCTTTAGGTGCGTGATTGCAATTATATTATCATTTTTGATGGGCATTTGTTTTGCGTGGTTATCATATCGCAAGAATTTGGTGCGAACTTTAATGGTGCTACCGACAAGCTTTTTCAAAGCGGTACCTGTTATGGCTATTGTTATATATGTAATACTAGTTGTAAAAGCTGATTGGGTGGCGGTTGTAGCATGTTTTCTGATGTGTTTTCCGATAGTTTATACAAATATACTGGAAGGTCTAGATTACGTTTCAAAACCACTGCTTGAAGTTTCAACAATTTACAAATTTACAAAAAAAGAAACTATTAAGCTGATATATATTCCTAGCGTTATGCCTTATTTTGATTCAGCTATGAAAATCGTATCGGGGTTAAGTTGGAAGGCTGTGGTGGCGGCAGAAGTTTTATCTGTTCCCGAGTTTTCGCTAGGACAGGGAATGATTAGCGCTAAGTATTATCTTGAAACACCAACACTTTTTGCATATATTCTTGTGATTGTAGTTTTAAGCTTAATGTTGGAAAAGGGAATTATTTTTGTAACGGGCAAA
>JAFYPY010000152.1 GCA_017547345.1 Bacillota bacterium
CCAGCTAAGAACAATGTCTTGTTTCCGTGCTTCATAGTGAATAGAGAACCTCTCTGTGAACGCATATTAAAGCTGTGGAAAATTTCTGTCATTGACATTGTTAAGAACGCCATTGTAGTACCGTCTGGGCTTGTTGCGATTTCCCATACACCTGCTTCAATGTAGTGACCGATGAAGTAAGCTAAAAGTGTTAGTATGGATACAATAATACCCTGGTAAACTACGTCTACGCCAAGACCACCGGAGAAAATACCGTCAGTTGTCTTTCTAGGCTTACGGTTCATGATGTCTGCTTCAGGCTTTTCTACACCAAGAGCTAGAGCTGGGAAGCAGTCAGTTACTAAGTTAATCCATAGTAAGTGAACAGGGTGAAGAATAGTGAAGCCCATCATTGTAGCAACGAAAATGGAAATAACTTCAGACATATTCGATGCTAGTAAGAACTGGATAGCCTTACGGATGTTGTCATAGATTCTTCTACCTTCAGAAACAGCGCCTACGATTGTAGCGAAGTTGTCATCAGCAAGAACCATATCAGCAACATTCTTAGTTACGTCAGTACCTGTAATACCCATACCAACACCGATATCTGCAGACTTAATGGATGGCGCATCGTTTACACCGTCACCTGTCATAGCAGTTACATAGCCCTTTTCTTTCCACATGTTAACGATTCTAACCTTGTGTTCAGGCTGTACACGAGCATATACTCCGATATGTTCGATTTCTCTCTTGAATGTTTCGTCATCCATTTCGTTAAGCTGAGCGCCTGTGATAGCTCTTCTATCTTCAGTTAAGATACCAAGTTCTCTACCAATAGCTGCAGCTGTGTCTACATGGTCACCTGTAATCATTACAGGAAGGATACCTGCATGGTTACATTCTTCGATGGCTGCCTTTACTTCCGGTCTTACAGGGTCGATCATACCAACTAAGCCTAAGAAGCAAAGATCGTTTTCTACTGCTGTAGAAATTGTTGCAGGTAATTCATCGTGAATTGCCTGGGATGCCATAAGAACTCTAAGAGCTCTGTCTGCCATTTCTTTATTAGCCTTAAGGATGTTTTCCTTGTCAGCTTCAGTGATAGCTCTTGCCACACCGTTTTCCATAATCATAGTACACTTCTTAAGTACTTCATCTGGAGCACCCTTAGTATACTGAATAACTTTGCCATTTTCTTTGTCAGCGTGCATTGTTGTCATCATCTTTCTGCCGCTGTCAAATGGAACTTCTTCTACTCTAGGAAGTCTCGCTTCAGTTTCGTTCTTGTCAACACCGATCTTTGCAGCGTAGTTTACAAGAGCACATTCTGTAGGTTCACCTGTAGCTTCTGTTTCGCCTTCTGCAATGTGAGCATCACAGCATAGAGCCATAGCCTGAGCTAGAAGTTTTTCGTTTTCGCCGTAGTAATCAACTACAGTCATCTTGTTCTGAGTTAAAGTACCAGTCTTGTCGGAACAGATAATCTGTGCGCAACCAAGAGTTTCTACAGCAGTTAACTTACGGATAATCGCATTTCTCTTACTCATGTTTGTAACACCAATAGATAATACGATAGTTACTACTGCCGCTAAACCTTCTGGAATTGCTGCTACCGCTAGGGATACAGCAACCATAAACATATCTAATACAACTGCACCGTTTAAGTCACCTGCTCTTAATAAGCTTACTGCAAAAATTACTACGCAGATTGCAAGTACTAATACAGTTAAAATCTTACTTAACTGAGCAAGCTTAATCTGAAGTGGAGTCTTACCTTCCTTAGCCTGTGCTAAAGCATCAGCGATCTTACCCATTTCAGTGTCCATACCTGTATCGCATACAACTGCCATACCACGTCCGTAAACTACTGTGGAACCCATGTAAACCATGTTCTTACGGTCTCCAAGAGGAACATCCTTGCCGTCGCCAAGCTCAAGAGTTTCTTCTGTCTTGTCGACAGGAACGGATTCTCCTGTAAGTGCAGCTTCTTCAATCTTCATGCTTGCACACTGGATAATTCTACCGTCGGCAGGAACAGCATCCCCTGCTTCTAAAACAACAATATCACCCTTAACTAAATCTTCACTCTTTACAGTAACGATCTTGCCGTCTCTGTAAACTTTGCTTGTGGCAGCCGCCATTTCTTGTAAGGCTTCGATAGCCTTCTCTGCCTTGCTTTCCTGATAAACACCAAGAACAGCGTTGATGATAACTACTGCCATGATGATAATTACGTCAGCGAAGCTTTCGCCTGAATAGAAAGCAGTTACGCCAGAGATTGCAGCAGCAACAATTAGAATAATAATCATTGGGTCAGCAAACTGTGATAAGAACTTCTTTAGAAGAGTATCTTTTGGTGGTTCCTCCAATTTGTTCTTGCCGTTTGCAGCTAAACGAGCTTCAGCCTCTGCACTTGCAAGACCTTCTGCTGTTGTTTTTACTTCAGCTAAAGTTTCTTCTTTAGACTTTAAGTAGTATTGCATTTTTCTTCTTCCTTTCCGGTTAAAAGTCACAAAAAAAGACTCTTACCATATAAAAATAGTATATACGATAAAAGTCTTACTATTTAAGATATTTGCGGATTAATAAAAAAATTAATCGTATTGACGCGAATACCACATCTTTCGATGCCAGTTACTCCCTTTTACACCCAAATATTTTACAATATATGCTAATCAGTGTCAAGTTGCTTCTTAAATTCTTAATCCTTTTAATACAGTAATTCCAATGTCTTTAGCTGATATTCATTGAGCATTATCATCAACAGCATAATTCCCAGTGTTATTATTAAATTCTTCATTTTTCCTTACGATTCCTTTATATGTAAATTTATTTTCAGTAGGGCTAATACCTAAAAGTGCGCTACAAGCTATCACATTTTTAACAGGTGCTTCTACTAATAATTGTTCATTTTGTGGTAATATTGAAACTTCTTCTTCCTTACACCCAAGGCATTTAGCAATACTTTTTTTAATATCTATAGTTTGTTCATTCTCTTGAGACCCACCAACTTCTATCTTTTGATTTTGCAAAATAGAATTAGCTGCAAATACTCTCATCGCAATTACCTGATTGGAGCAAAACTGCATACAAAAAATCATAAGTATAACTACAGAACCTATGGCAGTTATCAAATCTTTCATTTCGCTACCTCTATACTATTATAGTAATCGATTGTTTCCATCATCATTTCCCGGGAAATGTTTTTAAGACTGGTCGCATTATTTCCTAACATCATATTGAATATGATGATTCCAAGCAAAGTAGTCCCCATAATTATGATTAAATTTTTCATATCTGCCTCTGCCCACCTTTTATCCTGCTATCATCCCATCAAAGTCAAGGGATGAAGATATGGAATTCACGCCTTCCTCCATTATACCTTCCGCGGCACTCTTTAACGAGTTTGTGTCTCCAAGAACTAATGAATCGACTATTATAATTCCCAAAAGAATTGTTCCTATTATGATAATTAAATTTTTCATTTTTCTCCCCCTTATAAAAAAACGTTCTCGAGCTGTTCAAATGTACTCATAAAAACTATGACTACAACAAAGTTCAGAAGTACCGCAAACACGGTCACAGTCGACAAAATTGTTAGAATCGCTCCATTTCGTTCTATTCGTTTGATTCCTTGGGTTTTCCTCACCTCAATCATGTTTTTTTGAAAAAGTCCCATCTGTTCTTCCAGCTCGGCAGGATTAATCTTCTCTAGCTTCGATAATATAATTGCGAAACTTCTTGATGCCTTAGTGCCAACCGCCAATGGCAGAACCTTAAAGGCGTCTTCATCTTTTTTGTTTCTATACAGTGTAAGCATCTGGCTGTATAATGGTTTTAGCAGATGACTGTTCTCCATAAGTTTTTCGTACATATAATCTGCCGACAATGGTGTTTGTCTTCTTATGATAGATAGATTCTTTAGGATTACACTGCTGTTATATAATTCTTTGTCCAAAATGCTCTTGTTATTTTTTATTATCCAAAGATTCATATCTGTTTTCTTTTTCTGCATCATTGTTTTTGCAACCGTCATTGAAGGATGCTTGCGTATATCATCTTCGTATACCATTAAAAGTCCAAAAACACATATAATTGCCAATACTCCATAAATCATTCTTAATCCTCCTCACAAGTCAAGTTTGTTATTAGTAAGAAAGAACCTCAAAAACATGCTAATGACATAAGAAAAAACAATAAATGTAAACCAACCGACACCTAGGCTTGTGTGAAATTGGTACCTTATAAACTCCTCGAATGTTATTTCAAAAAATTTTATGCCTCCAATTATGCTAAACACATAGCACAAAGGAACAAAATACCTTAAAATTAAAGTTGCTTCGTTATTTTCTCGTTTAATTCTCTCCTCTAGTTCTTCTGCCGCCTCTATAGTCTTAATCAAATCCTCCAAAGCCACCTCTACCCTTGCGCCTGCCAACAGGGCGAAGTAAATATTGTCCACGAGTACTACTGCCCACGATGTTCCTATGGCATATCTAAAAGCAGATAGAAGTTCCCTTATTTCCTCTTTAGTAGAAGCTCTATTTAACCCTTTTGACAAATTAAAAAGAAGCCTCTTACTGTTTGGTGCTTCTTGAATAGTTGCTGCCGTAATTTCTATAGCTTGCTGCATGTTATAATAATTTATCTTGTAATTATCAAGGAGTTCTACTACCAATATGCTTGCTTCCTTTGATGTGCTTATTCTCATTGTCTGTACTTTTGCAGTTAGAATCAGGTACGGAAACACACCCGCCGTTACGCTTGCCAAAAACAGAATAAGTGCTGAAACCAATTTACTAAGGAGTACAAAAGTAACTGTCCCAAGCAGTATACAAATCACCCAAAATCCATATATCAAAAATCTCGAATCCCTTCCAAATACAGCTTTGATACTATCTTTAACGAACATTCTTATCTTCTCCATCACTCTTATAATATCTTGGATATATCACTGTATTTTCCATAAGCGGATATTTGTATTCGAAGTTTTTGATAAGTCTCTCCATTTTCCTTAATTCCTCAGGCAACAAAATCCCCATATTTCTTTTGTCCTCCCCCATGTGGTACTTCCATCTCCACTTGTTGTCTTCTTTATCATATACACAGATTCTATGTATAGAGACTGCATCCTTCTCGACATCATATCTAAGTTCACTGATTCCCTTTAACTTTTTAACTCCTCGATTTTCTGTATCTTGACAGAACTCAAAAACATAGTGCCAGTTTTTAAATATTTGCATCAATAGACCTTTATAGTCTCCTCCAAATTCTGCAACGATAGCTGATGCCATCTTAAATGGCACATCCAGTACATCTCCTGCATGTATAGTCGCCTTGCTCCTGTTTGTTCCCGTTGATGTAATGTCAAGTGCCAGTTTGTATGCGTATGCATCTCTCATCTCTTCCAACAAAACATAATCATTATCTCCTCTAAGAAGTGCCTTAGAAATGTATTGCAATTCTCTGCCGTCTGCAATTATCTGCATTAGAGGTGTATCAGGCATAAGCTCGTGCCAAGGAGTCTCCGGATCTGTTGCTATTGCAAGGCCTTCCAAAGACCTATCCTCATAGCGCTGCCAGCACTGCAAAAATGCCGTCTTACCTGCACGAACCTGTCCACAAAACAGCACATTGTATCCGAGTTTAACCATAATTTCAAATAACTCAACACTATATGAAGGTATAGTTCCAAGCTCAGCCATTTTTTCGAAGGTCAATTCTCTAAGGATGTACTTTCTAAAAACCATAACATCTTGACCCTCTTTAGTCCTCTCGCCTGAAAAAATACTTATTCTGATGCCATTATGGAGATAGATTTCGTGAAAGCCCTTCTCTATTCGCTCGCTGGGCGTTGCCATAAGAAGTGCTCGCTTAAGCTGTTCCCTCCTATCTTTTCCAATCCTCTGACGCTGAAGGATAGACTTTCCATCTATGAGGCAATACAGCCTATCACCTACTAGTTTAGCCGAGGAGGAGTTTCGGTATTCATCCGTCTCATCATATACCCACGGTGCAAGCCCTGCAAGTCCGTAAAGTTCTGCAAAAATCGCCTCGGTAAGATTCGTATACCACGGCGGAAAAACAATGCTGCCCACATCATCTCTTGTGCTAAGCCATAGTTTTATCTTGTCCTTATAAAAGGCCACATCCTCCTCATATCCTATTATCGCTCTTTTTTCCCTTCGTAGCTTATCTTCCTTTTCCCATTCTTGTGCACCATGCCATTCTTTTTCAAAGGATGCTTCGATAGACTTACACACATCGTGGAAATCAGCGAATACTTGTCTTTGCCTTTCATATTCATTCATATGCCTTCTCATCTCATCACCCATTAAATTCGCACAGCGGTAAACTTCTTATTTGACTTCGCGATTTCGGAAATAGTTATCAATGATGCAACGTCTGAAATAACTTCTATGTTTAGTATCACGCCCGTAGAAGTTACTCTGTCACGACCCGTATATAGAACTTCATTATTGCTGCTATCCCTTACATGAGCAACAACCACATCTCCTACTTTTTCTTTCCCGTCATATAGACATAGTTTATCCCCTCTTGCCATAGTTTGCGGAAAAGAAACCAGCCAGTCCATACAAAGGGTCATCATAGCCTTGCCTGTATCTCCTCCAACAAGGTAATCCGACTCCACAAAGAATTCTCGCCTCAACTCAGTTTCCTCCGGCACAAATTGCCCGGTTTTGAGTCCAATCAATCCTTCTAAATCTGTCGCTTTTAATGCATGTTTGGAAGGACCTTCCACTTTTTTTAGTTTGAAGTCTTCCGGCTCCAAGACTCTATTAGCAGGCAATGGTTCCTTCAAAACCAAAATCTCCTCAGTGGTTGCAGCTTCCCTTCCCCAAAATTCCCATATACCCATAGAAACAATGGCTAATGCTACAACGATAAGACCAATAACTTTTTTGTTCATTCTAACACCCCCATTTTGATAGTATCATAGTAGCACTTACAAACCTTTATTTCAGCACAGTTTCAAATTTTCTCAGATTAGTCCCAAGTTTTTTGCTACATGATATATGTAAACTTGTTGCCACTTTTTCCATGTGTTTGGATGAAACTCATCACCAAAGTCGTTTCCTTCATGTAGTTTTCGACTTATGCCATTCCTGTATCTTTCAGGAATATAGAACAAGGCTGACTCGATGCTGTCAATCCTGCTAGATAAAATCACCAACCGTTCTGCCTTTTTTGCGGTTATATCGCTATAAAGTCCCTGCCCCATGCTTTCGTTTATGAAGCTGTGTGAAGAAACAGTGTCCACATCTTCCATAGTCTTGTTTAGCTCATCTTTTAGCCTGTTCAAATCTTTGGTGGCCCACAAAGCCTGTCTATATACAGCTTCAGGTAAAACATAATCCTTCATTCTTCTTGCTTGATATTCTCTAATCATATACCCCTCGCTTTCTATCCCTTTGCAATTTTTATCTAGCACAAAAGGATTATTGGGCGCAATATGATTCTTTTCTTTTGTCTAAAATTAATATATTAATGTCAGTTTTTCGATTTTATTTTACAAACCA
>JAFYPY010000153.1 GCA_017547345.1 Bacillota bacterium
GAAGCATTGGCAAATGGTGCAGCTAGGATAATGAGCGGTAAAGAAGAGGCTAGAGAATATTAATAGGAGAAAATTACCGAAATTATAAATTTGGTATGGCTCGCATAACGACAATAAACCAAGCTCATAATAAAAATTATGAGCGACAGATTATTAGAGATTTTAGTATTTATGTTGGGCGGAGTAGCCTATGCAATGATAGAAATCCTTTTTAGAGGACACACACACTGGTCTATGGTACTGACAGGAGGGGCTTGCGTTTTAACGATGTATATGCTTTCGGGTTGGCTTATGACCGTGCCCCTTTTAATAGGAGCATCAGCCTGCGCCTGTATAATTACATTCTATGAACTGTGTGTCGGCCTTCTTGTTAATGTGCGTCTTGGATGGAATGTGTGGGATTATTCAGATATGCCGTATAATGTGTTGGGACAGATTTGTCCAACGTTTACTGCTATATGGTTTTTGCTCTGTCTAATGTTTTTAAGTATAGTAAAATTGTTTGCATAAAGGAGAATATTATGACTTTAGATTACAGCAAGCTTCAAAACGGAAGCGATATCAGAGGTGTTGCGTTAGTAGGAGATGACGGAAAAGCCGTAAACCTTACAAGAGTTGAGACACTTAGACTTACAATGGGCTTTGCTAAATGGCTCTCCGCAAAAAGTGGAAAAGAATATAAAGACCTTAAGGTTTCTGTGGGGCACGATAGCAGACTTACCGCAGAAGTTTTGAAGGCTGCAATCTGTGATGCTTTTAATTACCTTGGCGTTGAAGTAATTGACTGCGGACTTGCATCAACTCCGGCCATGTTTATGTCCACAATTTTCGAGAACTTCAAATGCGATGGTGCAATAATGATTACAGCTAGTCACTTGCCGTTTAACAGAAACGGCTTCAAGTATTTCGATAAAGACGGAGGTCTAAACAAGGCTGATATTACTGCTATCATTAGAAACGCAGAAAGCTTAGAACTTCCTGAAACTATAGAAGCTGCGACTCCTAAGAAAGCAGATCTAATTGCTACATATTCCGAACATTTAAGAAAGAAAATTATTGCAGAGGTAAATCACCCTACATGCTATGAAAAACCGTTAACTGGACTAAGAATCGTAGTAGATGCAGGTAATGGCGCAGGAGGCTTCTACGCTAAACAGATTCTTGAGCCACTTGGTGCAGACATTACGGGTAGCCAGTTCCTAGAACCGGATGGAAACTTCCCTAACCATGCTCCAAACCCTGAAAATAAAGAAGCTATGGAAGCAATCTGCAAGGCCGTGAAAGAAAACAATGCAGACTTTGGTATCATCTTCGACACAGATGTTGACCGTTCTTCAGCGGTAGATGCTAATGGCAAAGAAATCAACAGAAATGCAATTGTAGCAATGGCGGCTGCTTTAATCGCAAAGGAACATCCTGGTACAACTGTAGTTACAGATAGTATCACAAGTGACCAGCTTACTGTATATATTGAAGAATGCCTTGGCTTAAAGCATTTGAGATTCAAACGAGGCTATAAGAATGTAATCAACAAGTCCATGGAACTGAATGCGGCAGGAATCGATTCCCAGCTTGCAATCGAAACATCTGGACATGCGGCATATAAAGAAAACTATTTCCTAGATGACGGCGCATATCTTGCGACTAAGATCGTAATCAAGGCTGCACAGCTAAAATTGCAGGGTGTAGGTCTTGATGTAATTTTGGAAAGCCTTGAAGAACCAATAGAGTCTATCGAAAAGAGATTCGGTATCGATAGAGAAGATTTTGCTAGCTATGCAGATGAAGTTCTAGAAGGTCTAAAGGCTTGGGTAAATGCTGGAGAAGGAAAGGCAAAGGGAACTAGCCTTGTAGAGCCAAACTACGAAGGCGTTAGAATCAATTTTAACACTGAAGAAGTAGAAGGTTGGTGCCTACTTAGAAAGTCCCTTCACGATCCACAGATGCCACTAAACATGGAAGTTACTAAAGGGACTTGTCAGCAGATTTTAAATGCGTTAATGGAATATTTAGAACCGCTAGATTTGATTATGTAATACACACATAAAAATGTAAAAAATTTGGTGAAAAACCACAAAAAATAATTGACAAGACTTTGTTTATGAGGTAATGTAATTATAATATCGTTAGAAAGGAGAACATCAATGCAGAAGACATTAGGTAAGGCAATGACTACTATGATGATGGGTATGTGCATGGATATGGCCATGTGCAAGTTTTCACGTGCGTTGCTTTAATACTTATGATTCTTTGCAAGGAGATGTTTCTCATAGAACAAAGGTAATACATAAGCAGGAAGCAATCGCACTTCCTGCTTATTTTTTTAGAAAGGATAAAAGATAAAATGATTGAATTAAAATCATTGAGCAAGGTTTATAATCCTGGCGGCCCAAACGAAGTGGTAGCCATAAGAGACATAAACCTAACAATTGAAGACGGTGACATCTTCGGTATCATCGGACTTTCCGGTGCAGGTAAGAGTACCCTAATAAGATGTGTCAATTTCCTAGAAAAACCAACAAAGGGGAAGGTCCTTTTCAACGGTGTAGACCTAGGAGCGATTTCAAAAAAGGAACTTCTAAAACAGAGACAGTCAATGTCAATGATTTTCCAGGGATTCAACTTACTAGCTCAAAGAAATGCACTAGACAATGTTTGCTACCCACTTGAGATTGCCGGCGTAAGCAAGAAAGAAGCTAGGGAAAAAGCAAGAAAGCTCCTAGAAGTTGTTGGTCTATCCGACAAAGCAAACTCATATCCTGTGCAACTATCGGGTGGGCAGAAGCAGAGAGTGGCAATCGCAAGAGCTCTTGCCACAGACCCTAAAGTGCTCCTTTGCGATGAAGCAACTAGTGCTTTAGACCCAAACACAACTTCACAAATTTTGAGTCTTCTAAAAGAGATTAACGAAAAGATGGGAGTTACAATCATCGTAATCACTCACGAAATGAAGGTAATTGAGCAGATTTGTAATAAGGTTGCAGTTATTGATAAGAGCAGGATTGTTGAAGAGGGTTCAGTAAAGGATGTATTTACTTCTCCTCAATCACAGATTGCGAAGCAGATGATCTTGCCGGTAAATGAAGGCGTGCCTGAGGCAGTAGGTTATAGATGCTTACGATTAGTATTTGACGGAACTTCCGCATTCGAACCGATTATTTCTGGACTAAGCAGGAATTGCGATACAGATGTTAATATCTTAGGTGCAAATACGAAAAACATCGAAGGCGTAGCTTATGGACAGATGTTAATACAGCTTCCTGAAGATAAGGAAATCGAACAGAAGATTAAAGATTACTTAGATTTGAAGCGAGTAAAGTACAAGGAGGAAGGCTTAA
>JAFYPY010000154.1 GCA_017547345.1 Bacillota bacterium
AAAATTTCTCTAGCTTCATCTTCAAGTTCTGGATGTTCTTCAACTTCCACATGGAACTTTGTATAGTAGCTTAATAGAGTCTTGATAGGCTCATTGATAACGTCTTCTTTGTTGCCCCAGTGTCTATAAGCACAAATCATCTTACCAAACTGAGTACCATAGTCACCTAGGTGATTGATTCTTGTAACATCGTAACCCATCGCTTTATAAATCTTGTTGATGGAGTTACCAATTACAGTACTTCTAATGTGACCGATGTGGAAAGGCTTTGCAATGTTTGGAGATGAGAACTCAACGATTACAGGCTTGCCTTCACCTACATTGCTGTTACCGAATTCTTCCTTTTTATCTAGCACTTCGGAAACTACGTCTTTAACGAAAGCTTCCTTTGAAATAAACATATTTACATAAGCATTTACCTGCTCAACTTTTTCGAACATTTCATTACCAGAAATCGCTTCTGCAATGCCAGCAGCAATTAGAGGTGGAGCCTTTCTTAAAGTTTTTGCAAGTTTAAAACATGGGAATGCATAGTCACCCATCTTTGAATCCTGAGGTACTTCAACCATCTTGATAATTTCTTCAATTTCAAGACCTTCTACGTGCTCAGCTATTAATTTTGCAACTTCCTCTTTGAAATTTACCATTTTATTGTCTCCTTTTCAGTTATGACTTCAATTCCTCTTTTGATCAACATGTCAGCAAACACGCCGTTGCCATCAGTTAAAGTTCCTGTGAAAGTTCCGTCATAGATCTTTCCAACTCCACAAGATGGGCTGTTTGCCTTTAGGATTGCTCCCTCTATTGGTTCATCGGAAAGTTCCGATAACATAGTGCATGTCTTTACAGAAGTTCTGGCTCCTTCCATAAATGCACTCGTTACATCCTCGCCTTCCTTGTTGATAACTCTCTTACCTACAATCTCTGCAGGTGGTCTAGGGCAAGGAAGCTTCCCCGCTCTCTCCGGACAAACAACAATGTGCTTATGAGTTTCACAAAACTTCACGACATCTTCGTTTCTGTTGTTTCCTCCATTATATTTACAATCATGCCCCAAAAGGCATCCACTTACTATAAACATTAATTACTCCTTTAAGGTTACAATCGTAACGCCTTCTCCGCCTTCGTTATATTTCCCTTTTCTGTAAGAAGCAACATGCTTATGTCTTCTAAACAGATTTCTAAGTCCATCCTTTAGGATTCCCTCTCCTCTGCCGTGAATGATAGTTACTTCCCTTAGGCCCGCCATGAAAGCATCATCTAAGTATTTATCTACATCCATTGTTGCATCATCGAGGTTCTTGCCCTGTACATTGATGGACATGGAAATGTTTTGAGCCTTTGATTTATACAGATTACCGTATTTGCTTGTTTTAGGAGCTTTCGCCGGCTGTTCCTGCTCGATAAACATCAAATCTTTGATATTTATATTCGCTTTCATAATACCTATTTTAACGGCCAAATCGCCCTTTTCATCAGGTTTGGACAAAATCTCGCCGATTTGATCAAGAGTAAGAACTCTGACCTTATCTCCCACTTTTAAGTCATCAGCATTGACGGGCGCTTGATTAACACGCCTTATCAGCTTCTCCGAAACCCTTTCCTCAGCATCTTTAAGCCTGCTTCTGCTCTTGTCAAAGCGCTTATTTCTTTCGCCTAGACTACCGATTTTGTTAAGCTCACGGAGTTCCTTACTAACAACGTTGGCAGTTTCTCTTGCTTCTCTAAGAATATCTCTAGCCTCTTCTTTAGCCTTACTGATAATATTCTTTTCTTGTTCTTCCAGCTTTGCTTGTCTCTTTTCGAGTTCTTCCATTTTCTTTTTCATGGAAATATTCAAAAGAATAGCTTCGTCTCGTTCTGCTTCAGCTCTCTTCTTATCCTTTTCGATAGAGTCAAGAACATCTTCAAACTCGATATCTCCTCTTTCAAGAAGCTGGCTTGACCTTTCGATTAAGTCTTCCGAAAGTCCGAGTTTTCTTGAGATTTCAAAGGCATTTGACTTGCCCGGAATCCCAATAAACAATCTATATGTCGGGCTTAGAGTATTTATATCAAACTCCATAGACCCATTTTCAACTCCTTCTTTGGAAAGAGCATATTTTTTTAATTCATTATAGTGGGTTGTGGCAATGGTATATGCACCCCAACTCTTTATTTTCTCTAAAATGGCAATTGCAAGCGCCGCCCCTTCTGTCGGGTCCGTCCCTGCGCCAAGTTCGTCTACAAGTACCAATGACTTGTTGTCCACATTGTCTAAAATCTCAACGATATTTCTCATATGAGATGAGAAAGTACTTAGACTCTGTTCAATACTCTGTTCGTCACCAATGTCCGCAAAAACTTGATGGAATATAGGTATTCTGCTAGTAGAAAGAGCCGGAATATGAAGCCCGCTCTGTGCCATCAGCACTAGAAGTCCTGTTGTTTTAAGCGTTACGGTTTTACCACCTGTGTTAGGCCCTGTCACTACTAGCGTCTTATAATGACCTCCCACATTCACATTGATTGGAACCACTTTTTTCGCTTCTATCAAAGGATGCCTTGCTTGTTTTAATATAAGTTCTCCATCCTCTGATATCTGGGGTTCTTCTCCTTTTATCATGCAGGAGAATTTTCCTTTAGCAAAT
>JAFYPY010000155.1 GCA_017547345.1 Bacillota bacterium
AATGATGTAAGCTTTGAGGTAGAGGATGGTACTTTTCTTGGTGTAATTGGCCATACGGGCTCAGGAAAGTCTACTCTTTTGCAGCATTTGAATGGATTGTTAAAGCCAACAGAAGGTTCCATCGTAATAGGTGGTGTTGATATCACTTCGCCAGAAGTATCAATGGTCGACATTAGAAAGAGAATTGGATTGGTTTTCCAATACCCTGAGTATCAGCTTTTTGAAGAAACAGTTGCAAAGGATGTGGCCTTCGGACCTAAAAATTTAGGTTTAGGGCAAGAAGAAGTTGAAGAAAGAGTAAAGGAAGCTATTGAATTGGTTGGACTTGATTACGATGTGATTAAGGACAGATCTCCTTTTGAACTTTCAGGTGGACAAAAAAGAAGGGTTGCCATTGCAGGTGTTCTTGCGATGAGACCTGAAGTACTGATTTTGGATGAGCCAACAGCAGGCCTTGATCCAAAGGCACATAAAGATGTCCTAAAAATGATAGAAACAGTTCATAAAAAGACAAAGAATATTATCGTATTTGTTTCGCACAATATGTCTGATATTGCTAGAATGTCTGACAAGGTGTTGGTTATGGATAGTAGCCGTCTGATAATGATGGGCACACCAAAGGAAGTTTTCGCACGAAAGAAAGAGCTTTCTGAAGTGGGACTTGATTTGCCACCAATCACACAGCTGACAGAGGCTTTAAGAGAAAGAGGAATGACTTTAGGCGAGACGATTTTGTCGGTAGACGAAGCCGCCGAACAAATTGCAGAGTATTTGAATAATAAAGGAAAATAACAGATGTTGAGAGATATAACACTGGGACAGTATTTCCCGGGAAACTCATGTATTCATAATCTGGATGCAAGAGTGAAGATTATTGCGACTCTCCTATTTATAGTAGAGTTGTTTATTGTTGATAATTTTATAGGGTTTTTGATTGCCGGAATCGCACTTGCAGTGGTAATAGGAGTTTCGAAGGTTCCTTTTTCTTTTATGGTTAGGGGACTTAAGCCTATTATGCTTATTTTGATATTTACCTTTGCACTTAATATGTTTATGGTGGATGGTAAAATTCTTTGGCAGATTGGAATTTTGAAGATAACGGCAGAGGGCCTTGAGATTGCTGTATTTATGGCTATTAGGCTAATTCTTCTGCTTCTAGGGTCATCTTTACTCACATTGTGTACAAGACCTATCGCGCTTACGGACGGAATAGAAAAGCTTCTATCTCCATTTGAAAAAATTGGTCTTCCTGCTCACGATATAGCTATGATGATGACTATCGCGTTGAGATTTATTCCTACTCTTCTTGAAGAAGCAGACAAGATTATGAAGGCGCAACAGGCTAGAGGTGCGGATTTTGAAACTGGTAATCTTTTGCAAAGGGCAAAGAGCTTAATCCCTATTTTGGTGCCGCTTTTCGTTAGCTCCTTTAGAATTGCTCAAGATCTTGCTATGGCTATGGAGGCCAGATGCTACAGAGGTGGTAAAAACCGTACGCGTATGAATGAGATGAAGCTCAGAGGTGGAGACTATGCAGCTGTTATATTATTGATTTTGTTTGCGGTTGTTATAGTTGTTGAGTCGTGGATGATATAGAATGAGACAAAGAAACATAAAAAACATTGAAGAAAAATTAGAACTAAATTCCAGCTTTCTGATAAGAAATCCGAGAGATTTTAAGGGGAAATGGTCGGAAGAGTTTGATAATGAGAATCCTATATATTTAGAAATAGGTTGTGGCAAGGGGCAGTTTATATTTTCTCAAGCAAAAGAAAACCCGGACCGCAATTATATTGCTATAGAAGGACAAGAAAATGTTGCGCTTCGAGCATTGGAAAAGGCGGAGCAAGGCGGGCTTAAGAATCTTAGGATTTTTATAGACTATGTGCAAGACTTGAGGGAGTATTTTGAGGAAGGGGAGCTTGAAGGAATTTATTTGAATTTTAGTGACCCGTGGCCTAAGGCGAGACATGCGAAGAGAAGGCTTACATACCATAAGAGACTACAGAATTACAAGGAAGTAATAGGAAGCGATGGGTGCATTGAGTTTAAGACGGATAATGATGGTCTGTTTGAATTCACAATGGAAGAAATCCATGAACATGGTTTTGAGGTAGTAGAAACAACGCGTGACTTGCATAAAAGTGAATTCGAGTCTAAGTATATTACTACTGAATATGAAGATAAGTTTAGAAAAAACGGTAAGAACATAAACTATGTTAAGATAAAATAGTATGTATATTAAAAAGGAATGTGAAATCTTATAGGTTTCGCATTCCATTTTTTTTAGAAAAGAATATATTCTTGGGGATTTAGATAGTGACCATCCTTAATCAACTCAAAATGAAGATGAGAAGGTTCTAAAGACTCAAAAAGAGCCGTTGAACCAACTCCGCCGACTATGTCACCTTGTTTTAGCACATCGCCTATTTCTACCATTTCTGTTGTGGAAAGATTTGAGTATATGGAAATGATGTTTCCTGGATGAGTTAATTCCACAGACAAGCCATAGCGATCATCGGTGTATATAGCTGTTACAGTGCCTTCTTTAACTGCAACAACTTGGCTGTCCTCGGGGGCTTCTATATCAATTCCGCAATGGGTCATATATTGATCCAAGGTCAAAGAATATATGAGACTGTCCATTGAGTATGGGTTTGTAATCTTGCTCTCGTTAGCTTGAATTGGTTTAATGTAATCGTAAGATTCTTGTGCGATATCACGGCTGTCTACAGTAGGATAATTAGAGGAAACTGCTTCTGTTGAGTCAATTGGCAAAGAACCCTTTTGCTCCTTCTGTGGAGCTGGAGTGCTTTCCTCTGTTCTAGTTTCCTCCGAAACTTGTAAATCGACGGCGTTTTCGTTAATCTTATCGATATTTGATTTGACAGTGAATATAGAAGTTAGGGCAATTACACAGAAACATAACATTAAAACGATTGCAACTTTATCTTTATCTTTTTTCTTTTGTGTTTGTCGCATATTTTCACCTCCAGTTACTTATAGTATTGTCTAAAAGATGCATTTTAATACGAAATGAAACTTGTAATAATTGCAACTTCATAATATAATAAAGCCTGTAATATTTTTAGAAGGAGATATTTTATTAATGACAGATATGATTTTTGCTTCAAAAAATGGAAGAAATATTCCTTTGGAAGATAAAATTTTTGGAATAAGCAATCGTGCGAAGGCGATGATTGAAAAGGAAGGCAAAGACAAAGTGGTTAATGCTACTATCGGAGCATTATTAGATGATGAAGGAAAGGTTATAGTTCTTTCGTCTGTAGATGATGTATTCAAATCTTTGACACCTGATGAATATGCTCAATATGCTCCTATTGGAGGTACACCTGACTTCAAAGAGGCTGTGAAGAAGGATGTGTTTAGAGATTATGTCCCAACTAGATTTGTTGAAGCTGTTGCTACTCCGGGTGGAACGGGAGCTATTAGAAATACTATTTCCAATTATTCAAACTATGGTGATAGAGTTTTAACAACAGATTGGTTTTGGGCTCCGTATAATACCATTGCTCAAGAAGTTGGAAGAAGTTTAATAACTTTTGAATTGTTCAATGAAAAAGGTGGATTTAACTGCGAAGCATTTGAAACTAAAGTCAAAGAACTTCTAGAAGTTCAGGAGGCTCTAGTTATTATATTAAATACTCCTTCACACAACCCGACGGGCTATGCTTTATCAAAAGAAGAATGGGACAGAGTTGTCGAAATTTTGAATAATACTCCAAGCGAAAAGAAAGTTACTCTGCTTGTTGATGCTGCTTATGCTGACTTTGCAGGAGAAGAAAACGAAAGCAGAAACTTTTTCCCTATGTTAGAGAAACTTGAAGAACATATACTTCCGGTAATTGCTCACAGTTTATCAAAGTCATATACTTTATATGGACTTCGTGGGGGCGCAATGCTATGCATGGCAAAGACAAAGGAAGTAGCGGAAGAATTCAAGAGAGTATGCGAGTTTTCTGCTAGAGCTTCTTGGTCAAATTGTCCTAGGGCCGTACATGTGATTCTTTCTAAAATATATGCAGATGAACAATTACTTGCTAAAGTTATGGAAGAAAGAAAAGGACATAGAGATATGCTCATTAGAAGGGGAGTTGCTTTTATGGAGGAGGCGGAAAAAATCGGTCTTGAAACTGTTCCGTTTAGATCTGGATTTTTCATGACTATTCCTTGTGCAAAACCTGAAGCTGTTGCAGCTAAACTTGAAGAGGAAGGTATTTTTACTGTACCTTTGGCGAAGGGTATAAGAGTTTCCGGCGCATCTATTTCTGAAGAAGTCTGCAGAAGACTTCCGAAGGCTATTAAAAATGCTATCGAAACAGTTTAATACAGTTTACAACTAAGAGACCGCAATTCGGTCTCTTTTTTATTAGTTTTATGAAGAATAGTTTTGACCAGGCAAGATGTAAGTGATAATCTTTAGCTACAAAGGGGAATGAGAGAAAGGAGATAATATGGTCAAGGGGGAAGAATTTACATTTGTGATAAAAGAGCATCTTGCGATATTAGCAACACATACTACAGGATGGAAAAAAGAGGTTAATATAGTGGAGTGGAACGGCAATAAGGGGAAAGTCGACATAAGAGATTGGAACCCTAGCCACGAAAACATGAGTAAAGGCATAACACTGCACATTGCTGAGGCGGAGAAACTTTATAATGCCTTAGGCAAGTACTTCGAAAAGATAAGAGAAGAGAAAAAGAAAGAAGCGCCCAAAGAGGAAAGTGAAAAGGATAACCTATGAAGAAGAGTCTCAATAAGAAAAATCTAAAGTAAAGAGGGGAATTCCCCTCTTTACTTTAATTGCGCATTTAGACGCGGCGTTCATCTGCAAATAAGAATGTAATACCATAGATAGAAGTAAGGCCAACAATAGCGTAGATGATTCTGGCGATAAAGGTAAGGCTACCGCTAAAAATCGTAGATACTAAGTTAAAGTTGAAAAATCCAATAAGTCCCCAGTTAATTCCTCCGATAATCATTAGCAAT
>JAFYPY010000156.1 GCA_017547345.1 Bacillota bacterium
TCATATTCCAGCAACTTGATTTATATCTCCAAAGCATTGGCATAGGTACATGCTGGCTTGGCATGGGAACGCTGACTGCAGATGATGTATTTGAGAAACAAAGAAAAGATGGCCTAAAATACGTTATGATGATTGCCTTTGGTCATCCAAAGGGCAAGGCGTTTAGAGACGGTAAAGGAGATTTTAAGAGAAAGTCTCTATCTGAGATTGCAGATACTGCCGATGAACGCCTTGAACCGGCTAGATTTGCGCCTTCAAGCGTTAACAGTCAGCCATGGTATTTTGCTCATGATGAAGATATGATTCATGTTTACTGTATGCACAAGGGCTTGTTAAATAAGACTCTTGGAAGCACAAATCAGCTTGATGTTGGTATTTCTCTAGCGCATATGTATGTAGCAAACAAAGAGACTTTTATCTTCAAAAAACTTGACCAGCACAAAGACATAAAAGACGCAACATACATTGGAAGTTTTTGTGTATAATCTAAAAAAGACCTCTCTACTTATTGTAGAGGGGTCTTTTGGATTTTATGTTACTTACTATTCATAATACCTGCACAGAAGCAGGCGATTACAAGTACATAATCTGTATAGTTAATCTGCTGTGGTTCTGATGGGGACATAACGGCTTTGAATACACCGTTGATTCCAAGGCGCTTATCTCTAACTAATCTAAATAAAGTTTGGTCGGCGTCGTCGAAAAACTCCTTAACTGCAGCCTCTGCATCCATATATGCACCGGTTTGGTTTCTAGTCGTAAACTGATTAAAGAAGTTACTAGAAAGAACTCTTGAGCCGTCATCTAATCTAAACTGATAGTTATGATAATAACGAGAATTATCGAAACGCTTAGTTATCGCATATTCTACGCCCATGTCATATGCCTTAAAAGCAAGAGGTGCCATTTTACCTTCTACTGCCAATGAACCTTGTATTTTTGTAAGCAAATCCTTCACAAGAATTTCTCTATCTAACATTTTAGTCTCCATTCCGTTGCAAAACATGATGTTTAGAAACAATGATATTCAACAATTAATTCTATCATAAAAATTATCAAAAGTCTTATAATGTGTAAAAATTAAATAGTTTACATCAAAAGTTGGAAGGAATATAATAAATTTGAATACTATCATCTTTTGGGAGGACAGCTA
Source organism: Bacillota bacterium (assembly GCA_017547345.1). Next base: position 1,154 of record JAFYPY010000156.1, read on the forward strand.
TGATTATTTACTTTAGCGGTACCGGTAACAGCAAATACTGTGCAGATATGATTGCATCGGAATTAGGCGATGATATAGTCAATTCCTTTAATTATATTAAAAACGGAATCGCAGGAGAGTTCATCAGTGGTAAACCATGGGTGTTTGTAGCTCCTACATATTGTTGGCAACTGCCACATATATTTGAAGATTTTATAATAAGTTCAAATTTTGAAGGAACAGAAGATGCTTATTTCGTCATGACATGCGGTAGTGACATTGGCAATGCCGAAAAGTATCTAAAGAACCTTTGCTCCAAAAAGAACTTTAATTACAAGGGCGTTCTAGAAGTAGTAATGCCGGAAAATTATATTGCAATGTTTAATGCACCAAAAGCCGAAGAAGCAGAGCGAATAGTTAAGGCGGCCAGAAGACCTTTATCAAGAGCAATAAATCAAATGGAAGAGGGGCATAGCCTAAAAGGACCGAAGGTAACACTTAATGGAAAGATTTCATCGGGACCTATTAACCCTATTTTTTATAAACTGTTTGTTAAGGCGAAATCCTTTTACGCAAAAGATAATTGTACGGGATGCGGGCTATGCAGCCAGCTATGTCCACTTAATAATATTAAGATTAAAAATGGCAAGCCTGTTTGGGCTAATAATTGTACACATTGTATGGCTTGCATTTGTAAATGCCCGCTAGAGGCCATCGAATATGGTAAGAAGAGTCAAGGGAAGCCACGCTATAAGTGCGTTGAATATACACGAGAAGAGCAGTAGCTTTAGATTGTCTTGAGCTTGGAGGGATGAATATGAAACAGTTGTTACATGAATCTATTGTTTTTGCCAACAAGGCACACAAGGGCCAGTTAAGAAAGGGTACAGATATCGATTATATTTCTCACCCTATGGAAGTTATGCAGATTTTGACTGCAATGAGAGCTGATGATGATTTAATTATTGCAGGTGTATTGCATGATACTGTTGAGGATACAAATACAACGGTAGCGGAACTGGAAGAAAAATTCGGACACAATATTGCGACTCTAGTAGCACACCATAGTCAAGACAAGTCACAGCCATGGATTGAGAGAAAGTCTGCAGTAATAGACGATTTACAAAGGGCAGATAAGCGAACTAAGATGCTAGTTCTTGCGGACAAAGTTTCGAACCTAAGAAGTATGTATGCCAACTACCAAGAAGTTGGAGAGCAGCTTTGGGAAAGATTCAATGCGCCAAAAGAAAAACAGTGCTGGTACTATAGTAAAATTCATGACGCTTTATGGGACATAAGCGACTTTGAGGACATAGAACCGATTTATGACGAAATGACGAACCTATTTAAGGATATCTTCGTTACATATAAAGTTGATAGAGAAGCAGGAGTATTATTCCAGGTATCCGCAACAGAAAATTATATTCTTACAAAGGGCCTTCCGACTTGGGAGTTAACAGAGGAAGAACCGTCTGTTTTTACAGAAGAAATATCAAGAGGCGAGGCAGAGATGCTTGAAGAAGAGTGGAACCAGATTTTCTGGGACTGCTGTGAAAACGATCTTGAAGAACTTGAGTGTATTTTGGTCGATGAAGATGACAAATATGCTAGCATTCAGGTTGAAGATGCAAAGATTACATTTGAAGGACATGATGTAGGTCTTGGATGTAATATAATAACAGGTGGCGATGAGTATCAATACTTCGTAAATTTAGACTATGATGAGACGTACGACTTTATCTGCCATCTTAGAGCGAAGGGCGGTATAGATAAGCCTTTTGGAGAGCTATTAACTGAAAACTTTGGAGGTCATGAAGCCTTTGCTAAGTTTATGGAATTCTGCAAGACAGAAGAAATCAAATATGTATTCTATTCGTTATAAGAAAGAGACGAAAGCCGGTATTTTGAATTTGTACCGGCTTTTTTAATTGCCTGCATCGTTGACGAGGTTTTGCAATGGTAGTAGAATAATAACGAAATGTTAATACTAAAATTGAAGGGAATCTGTAATGATATATTTATTGTTTGCAATATTATCTAGCGCGATGATTTCTATCTGCATGCGCATTAGTGAAAATCACATCAAGGATGAGACCGGAATGTTTCTTGTAAACTACGGGATATGTGCGATACTTTCTTTTGTCTTTATGGAACAAAGTGACAATATCCTAGGCTTACAAAACCAGATGGTAACCGTCTTAACCGGTATGGCTGGAGGCGCTTTATACCTAGGGGGCTTCCTTATGCTTAGGTTCAACATTAAACATAACGGGATTGTTTTATCAGCAACATTTATGAAACTAGGCGTGCTTATTCCTACTGTAATGGCAGTTGTCATTTTTGGAGAATTTCCTACGGGTATGCAGCTTATAGGCATTGTGATGGCGCTTGCGGCAATCGTAATCATACATTTTGAGAAGGACTCGCTTAATCAAGGTGACAAAAAGATTTGGCTCTTAGTATTGCTAACTATGGGTGGACTTGCAGACTCTATGGCAAACTTCTTTGATAAATTAGGTGATCCAAGTGGAAAGGACGGGTATCTCCTTATAACTTTCTGCACGGCGACATTTCTTACACTTTTGTTAGCAATAAAGAGAAAGAAAAAGATTACAAAACTCGACATAATTTTTGGTATTTTGGTGGGCATACCAAACTACTATTTTTCAGTATTCTTACTAGCGGCTTTAAGAGAAGTAAGCTCAGTAATCGTTTATCCTACATATAGCATCGGTGCTATGGTTATCATCGTTATTGCAGGA
>JAFYPY010000157.1 GCA_017547345.1 Bacillota bacterium
CAAAGTTTTGCCAACTTTTGTGCTATGTTTTCTTGGTTTTTTTTGTGATTTATGGTATGATAAATCTGTATGGTTATGCCCATACGAAAGGAGGACTAATATGAGAATTATTCTAGACGGAATGGGCGGAGACAACGCGCCGGCATCAGTAGTTGAAGGTGCGGTTTTAGCTTCAAAAGAAATTGACCACGAAATTGTGATTGTTGGTCAGGAAGACTTAGTAAATAAAGAATTAAAGAAATATAAATACGACACAAACAAGATTACAGTTGTGAATACAACAGAAGTTATTTCCAACGATGAGGCTCCTGTTAGAGCAGTTAGATCTAAGAAGGATTCTTCTATCGTTAGAGGGATTAATATGGTTAAGAGTGGCGAAGGCGATATCTTTATATCTGCTGGATCAACCGGTGCTCTTATGGCAGGAGGATTATTTATCCTTGGCAGAATCCAAGGTATTGATAGACCTGCGCTTGCTTCCATTTATCCAATCATCGGAGGTAAGGCGTCTCTATTAGTAGATGCTGGTGCAAACGCAGATTGCAAGCCAAATAACTTACTTGAATTTGCGATGATGGGTAGCATCTATATGGAAAAAGTAAATGGCAGAGAAAACCCAAGTGTTGGGTTAGTTAATGTTGGTGCAGAAGCTGCAAAGGGCTCTACACTAACGAAGGCTGTTTATGATATGCTCGAACAGAGCCATCTAAACTTTATCGGTAATGTTGAAGGTAGAGATGTTCCAAAAGGTGCATGTGATGTAATAGTTGCAGACGGATTTACTGGTAACATTATTTTAAAATTAACAGAAGGTCTTGCTTGGAATATTCTTAAAGTTGTTAAGAACAAGTTTACAGAAGGCCTTAAAGCAAAGCTTGGAGCTGCTCTTTTAATAGACAAGTTGTCAAGCTTAAAGCAAGAATTTGACTATTCAGAATATGGCGGGGCACCAATTTTAGGTGTTAAGGGTCCTATTGTAAAGATGCATGGTTCATCAAATGCCAATGCTGTAAAGAATACTATCCTAAAAGGGATCCCTTATGTAGAAGGACAGGTAGTAGATACTATCCAGAATTCTGTACTTGAAATCGAGGAAATTACTTTAAACGAACATGAATAAATTTGAGCAACTTATAGGGTACAAATTTAATAATAGGACTTATTTGGAGAGGGCTTTGACGCACAGCTCATATAACAAAGAGAAGAATACAAAACACCAAGATAATGAGCGCCTAGAGTTTTTGGGTGATGCTTTTTTTGACGCCATAGTTAGTGCTGAACTATTCAAGAAAATGAATGGCGTAACGGAAGGTAAATTAACTAAAACAAGGGCTTTAGTTGTGTGTGAAAATTCTTTAGCAAAGGCAGCTAGAAAGTTCAATCTAGGCAGTTATATTTATATAGGCCGAGGAGAAGAAGTTGGCGGAGGAAGGGATAAGGATTCAATTCTTGCCGATGCAATGGAAGCTGTTATTGGTGCAATTTTTCTTGATGGCGGTTATATACCAACAGAAAAGTTTGTTCTTGAAGCTTTTTCTGAAACGATAATAGATGCAGTAAACGGCAAGCTTTTTTCTGACTATAAGTCTGAGGTTCAAGAATTTATTCAAAAGAATGGGCGAAATCTAGCAATAACATATCATACAGTTAATGAAGAAGGCCCTGCCCATAACAAAACGTTTTTCGTAAATCTTATTTATGATGAAAAAATATTAGGTGAAGGAACCGGAAAAAGTAAAAAAGAAGCAGAGCAAAATGCAGCGAAAGTAGCGCTTGCTCGTTTGAAGAGGAGAGAAATAGATGTATTTTAAGAGACTGGAAATGCACGGCTTTAAATCGTTTGCCGAGCCAGCCATAATTGAATTTCATGAGGGAGTAACATGTATTGTTGGTCCTAACGGCAGTGGTAAGAGTAATATCAGTGACGCTATTCGCTGGGTACTTGGTGAACAGAGCCCTAAAATGCTTAGGGGTGGCAAGATGGAGGAAGTTATTTTCTCCGGTACTGCCAATAGAAAATCAAGAGGTATGGCGGAAGTAACTCTAGTTATCGATAATACAACTGGTATTCTCCCAATAGACTATAACGAAGTTGCAATAACTCGCCGTATGTTCCGTTCAGGTGAAAGTGAATATTTAATAAATAATAATAGATGTAGACTTAGAGATATCCGTGAACTGATTATGGATACAGGTATTGGTGTAGATGGATATTCTATTATTGGACAGGGTAAAATTGCCGACTTGGTAAGCGACAAGCCAGAGAGCAGAAGAGAAATATTCGAAGAGGCTGCTGGAGTTGTTATGTACAAGAGCAAGAAAGCCGAAACTGAAAAGAATTTGGCTGCATCTTCTGCAAACCTTGAGAGGGTTAATGATATCATTGCTGAAATAGAAGGACGAATTGATAGCCTAAAAGAAGACAGTATTAAAGCAAAAGAGTATATCCAGCTTAGAGATAGATTTAAGGAATTAGAAATCAACATTACCCTAAAGAATATCGAAAAATTTGAAGATACAAATCAAATTTTAACAGACGATATCAAGCATCTCACTGATTTACTCGAAAAACTAATTGAAGAAAAACGTATTTTAGACGAGCAGGTTATAGAAGGTAGACAAAAAAACGATCATTTAGAACAGCTTGGTAGTGAAGCTAGAGATAGATTATTCGCTGTTGGAACAGAGATAAGTGAACTTACAAATAAGAGCCAGCTTGATGCTGAAAGATTAAACACAATAGACAGAGACTTCGCTAGAGTTACTGAAGAAATTTCTGATTTAGAAGATAAAAAAGCTAGAGAATTAGCAAATACTAAGGGACTTGAAGAACAGAAAAAAGATATTTTAGCAAAACTAGAGGAAGCTGACAGTAATCTACAAAAAAAGATTCTTGCTTATGATGAAGTTAAGAATAGAGAGGTACAGCTTAATCTAGAAATAAATGAAAACAGAAACCGTATGTACCGTTTATCAAACGAAAGTGCGGCAAAAAAATCAGAAGCAAGAAGTATGGAAAGCTTCAAAGAATCATTGAAAGAACGAAAAGAACAGCTTATTGATGAAAGCAAAAGTATTGATGATTCAAAAGAAAACTCAATTTCTATACTTAATCAAGCAGAAAAAGATAAAAAGGCAGTAGCGGAATCACTAAAAGTACTTTTAGATGAAATTTCTAATAAAAGTGACATGATTTCAAAGCTTACTGACAAAGTTAACCAACTGGATAAAGAATTTAATCATATTAATATCCAGACAAGTCAATATCAGGCTCGTAAGAAGACCATTGAAGAAATGGAAAACAATTATGAGGGATATAATGTTGCTGTAAGATTTATAATGAAAAACAATCTTAAAGGGATTGAAGGTGTTACAGCAGACTTGATGGAAGTTCCAACTGGATTTGAAGTTGCAATCGAAACTGCATTAGGAGCGGGCCTTCAAAATGTGGTTTGTCAAACAGACAAGGATGCCAAAATAGCAGTCAAAGCCTTAAAGGATAACAGAGCGGGAAGACTCACGTTCTTACCGATTGAATCTATTAAAGGCGGTATTGCTAATATCCCTTCAGGAGTATCTTCTGCTGCAGGATTTAAGGGACTTGCCTGCGATTTAGTAAAATATGAAAAAAAATATGACGGGGTTTTCAAATATCTACTTGGAAGAGTAGCCATTGTAGAAAACATGCAGGATGCTATTGATTTTTCAAAAAAGACAGGCGCGGGTGTTAGATTTGTAACACTTGAAGGTGAAATCGTAAATGCCAGTGGGGCAATCACAGGCGGTAAGTATAAGAACGCTACTGCAAACCTTCTTGAAAGAAAGAGCGAAATAGCAAAATTAGGAGATAAGATTAAAGATTTAGAACTAAGTGCTGAAACTCTAAAGAAGGAAAGAGAAGAACTTATTGAAAAAGGCCGAGAATTGAAAGCTGCTTTA
>JAFYPY010000158.1 GCA_017547345.1 Bacillota bacterium
ATACGCTCTTATGGCGCTTGCAGTAGTGATTATAGTTTCAACAGTAGTTGGATTGAATATAGAGGACAAAGATAGCAAGTTACCTGACGGTCAGGGGAACATTATAACTGATGTACAGGGTATAGATATAGATAAAGAAGAGAAACAGGCTGTTGCAGATAAACAGGAAGCGCTTTCAACCGAAGACGATGATTTAGTCGAAGAAGATGCCCATTTGATTGGAAAACCTTCTTTAGATAGTGGCAGTTTTTCTAATGAAACCGAAAAGCAACATCCATCTCAAAAGCAAGAAATATCATCAGAAACCCTATCAAAAGAAGAGAATACTACAACAAATGATGAGAAACCTGAGTCTGGCAAAAAGCCTTCTGCTGAGGACTTAGCAGTAGATAACTCTGATGATCCAACTGCATCTAATGGTGGAAACAGTGCTTATAAGCCCGAAAACGCAGAAAATGTGACGATAACCATCAGTATAAGATGTGATACATTATCAAGCGATATGAGTAAGCTAGCAACTCCTGAGATTGAAGGATACATACCTAAAGATGGTACAATCCTATCTACGACAACATATCACGGAACAACAGATAATACAGTTTTCGACGTTTTGAATACAGTATGTCGTAATAATGAAATACATATGGAGGCTAGTTATACACCTCTTTATGAGTCTTATTATGTTGAAGGAATCAATTACTTGTATGAATTCGACGGTGGTCAAGGAAGCGGATGGATGTACAAGGTAAACGGATGGTTTCCAAACTATGGGTGTTCATCATACTACCTGAGTGATGGAGATGTTATAGAGTGGATTTATACTTGTGACTACGGAGCAGATATAGGCGGAAATAATTTTTATTAAGGATTTTACAAATGAGAGAAACGTTTAGAAAAGGTATAGGTGAAAAGGGCACTTTTGCTACATATCACCCTATAGTAAACTTCATATTTTTCCTATTTGCCATAGGGATAACCATGTTTTCCATAGACCCGGTGTTCTTACTTGTGACATTAGTAGTATGCTGGACGTGGTCTATCCTCATTAACGGTAAAAAGGGAATAAAGTTCAACTTAATAATGACTATTCCAGTAATGATTGTAATGGCTGTAATAAATACTCTGTTTACACATAATGGAGCGACCGTATTATTCTATCTAAACTACAATAGAATTACCTTGGAGGCCTTCATATATGGTATGGCGGCGGCTGCAATGATATCTGCTGTGGTCATTTGGTTTACTTGCTTTAATAAGGTAATGACGTCAGATAAATTCATCTACCTTTTTGGCAAGGCGGCACCTGTACTTGGGCTTACGCTTTCTATGATTTTTAGATTTATCCCTCTTTTGAAGAGCAGATATGACGAAATATCTATGGGACAAAAGTGTATGGGAAGACATGTGGAGAAAGGATTCTTTTCTAAAGGGAGACAGCTAATCAAGGAAGTTTCTATCTTGATTTCTTGGTCTTTGGAAGCCTCTATTGAAACTTCTGATTCTATGGAAGCGAGGGGATATGGACTTCCACATAGAAGTAGTTTCCACCTATTCAAGTTTGATAAGAGAGACAAAAAACTCACTATATATATGGTGATTACGGGTCTAATTGCCGGTGTAGGTTGTGCACTTGGCAAAACGTCCATATATTATTTCCCGGTAATTGTCTTAGGACAATGGGATTTGTTAAAGATAATAACATTGGTCAGCTATATAATGCTTTTGATAGCGCCACTTGTAATTGATATTTTGGGAGAGAAAAAATGGCAAGCATACGAATCAGAAATTTAACATTCAAATATCCTTTATCCGATGAGCCGGCCATAAAGAATATAACTCTAGATGTGGAACAATCGGAATTCATCGTATTATGTGGGAAGTCTGGCTGTGGAAAGAGTACTTTGCTTCGCCAGATGAAAAAAAATCTCATTCCTTATGGTGAAAAAGAAGGTGAAGTTCTTTATTACGGAACTGAAATCTCGGAACTGAGCGATAGAAAAAGCACTACTGATATTGGATTCGTACAGCAGAATCCAGATAATCAGCTTGTAACAGACAAAGTTTGGCATGAACTTGCATTTGGCCTTGAAAGTCTTGGCGTTGATAATCAATCTATCAGAAGAAGAGTAGCCGAAATGGCTAGTTTTTTCGATATGCAAACTTGGTTTAGAAAGAATGTTTCGGAACTTTCCGGTGGACAAAAGCAACTTTTAAATTTAGCTTCTGTAATGGTTATGCAGCCAAAGGTATTGATATTGGACGAACCTACATCTCAGCTTGATCCAATTGCTGCAGAGGAATTCCTAAAAATCGTATATAAGATTAACAGAGACTTAGGCACTACAGTAATCATTTCTGAACATAGATTAGAAGACCTAATTCCTATGGCGGATCGAGTAGTGGTTATGGACAAAGGTGAGATTATCAGTGCTACATCTCCATGGAAGACGGGTGAATTTCTTGGAGGAAACAGCAAGGAAGAAAGACATCCTATGTTTTATGGCATGCCTTCAGTAATGAAAATTTTCAACGCTTGCGGTGGAAGCAAGATGGAAAAAGGATTATACAGAACAGAAGATGGAAAGAAACTAGCACCTCTAACTATAAGAGATGGTAGGCTTTGGCTAGAAGCAGTTTTAGACATTCCTAAAGATGAGGAACAGTTCTATAACAGAAAGGAAATTGTTCCTGAAAAAATCGACGAGCCAATTATCAAAATCAAAGATTTGTGGTACCAGTACGAAAAAAATTTACAGCCTGTGCTAAGAGGCCTAAATCTAGATGTAAAAGCCGGTGAATTGTTTTGCTTGATGGGAGGAAACGGAGCTGGCAAATCCACTACATTAAAAGCCGTTGCAGGAATCTTAAAACCACAAAGAGGGTCTATAGTGATAGATGGAATTCCAGTCTGCAAGGAAAATTACGATAAGATTGTAGGTAAGATTCTCGCTATGGTTCCGCAGAATCCACAGTCTTTATTTACGGAGATAACCGTTGAAGAAGAACTTGCCGAAGTTTTATATTTCAGAAAGATGAGCACTGAGGAAAAGGCTCAGAGAGTTCAAGAAATGATGGAAATTATGGAAATAAGCCACTTAAGGAAATCCCATCCATATGATCTTTCTGGAGGGGAGCAGCAGAGACTTGCTCTAGGAAAAATCTTGCTTTTAGAACCTAAGATTATTCTGCTTGATGAACCAACAAAGGGACTCGATCCGTTCTTTAAGATTACCCTTGCTGGTATTTTTGAAAAATTAAAGGCTCAAGGTGTTACGCTGTTTATGGTTTCTCACGATGTTGAGTTTTGTGCAGAATATGGAGACAGATGTGCTATGTTCTTCGACGGAGATGTGGTTTCTTCGGGCAATGCAAAGGAATTTTTTGCTGGAAATAGCTTTTATACAACTACGTCAAACCGCATAGTTCGTCAGTGGAACAGTGACCTTGTTACTTGGGAGGAGGTAGCTACATGGGTAGAACAGAATACGACCCAATAAGAAAAAAGGCTGTAAAGAAGCGTACAATAACCTCCGCAGCAATGATATTCGGGGGGATTCCATTGTTGATTGCGCTAAGTACAATACTTGACAACGGGAAGTTCTTTATGCTGTTCAGCCTTGGCGTTGTAGTCTGTTGTATGGCGCCTTTCTTTATGGTATTTGAAAAACGAAAACCAAAGGCGAGAGAAATCGTTCTCATTGCTATGATGAGTGCAGTCACTGTTGTGGCCCATATGTTCTTTCATATAACGGTGCCTATTCAAATAGGTACGGCGCTGGTAATTGTTGCAGG
>JAFYPY010000159.1 GCA_017547345.1 Bacillota bacterium
CTTCGCCTAGTGGTTCGCCGTCTTGATATCCAAGAGCTGCAATTCCATAAACTACATGGTCTTCAGGGATTCCCCATTCCCCTAGGATTGCTCTTACTTCTGCCTCATCACAGCAGTGTCTAAGCTGGTTGATCCACACAGAACCGATTCCAAGTGAGTGCGCAGCTAGGAAAATATTCTCAAGCGCACATGCATTGTCTTCCATGCCCCAAGCACTTTCTCTTAGATTTGATGGAATGATTAATGCTGCCGGCTTATAGATATCATAGCCTTCACGGCCAAGGGCCTTACCGACTGCTGCTGCAAGTTTTTGAATCTTTTCCTCGTCAGTAACCAGAGTAAACTGCCAAGTTTGCTTGTTCATTCCGCTTGGTGCAGCTAAAGCTACTTTTAGAAGAATATCTAATTCCTCTTTTGGAATCTTTTTATCTGTAAATTTTCTAACGCTTCTTCTTGTAAGAAGGTTTCTAATCACTTCGTTCATTACTCGCTCCTATTTTTTCTTCAAGATGTTAATAATTGCATTTGGCTTTAATGCATCTCCTCTATAGAAAACTAAATCCTTATATACTCTGCCTGCGATAACTGTAATTACTACCGTAGTCACAAGGATGATTCCAATTGTTGCTAGCGTCTGCCATACAGGGATATTTCCAAGTAGTGCATTTGCCGGCGTTACCATTACTGCCGTGAATGGTATCCAGTCCATAACAGGATTTGCCGTACCTTCCATGCCACCGCCATAAATAGTTGCAAGGAAGCTTACTACAAGTACTAGAGTAAACATCATATTTGCAGATGAAAGGTCTTCTGCTTTGCTCGCCATTGCTCCGCCTATTCCTGCAAGTGAACAGTATAGAAGCATTCCCAGAATAATCAATACCGCTGCTAAGATACAGTTCATCGGCGAGAACATGCCTTCAGTCAGTTCTCTAAGCATCTTAAACATCTCTATTATTCCCATAGTTGAATCCGGGTTTATTGATTTTACACCATAGTTTCCTATGACAAAGCTTAATCCTAATGAACCAAGCCAGCTTATTATCTGGATTACACCTGTAAGGGTGATAGCAAATAGCTTACCCAAGATAATTGCTACAGGGTTTACAGCAACTAGCATGCTTTCCATTAACTTTGAGCTTTTTTCCATAACCACGCTGTTAGCAACGCCCTGTCCATAGATTAATACGAAGAAGTAAAGTAACATGATGTTTAAATACATAACGATCATTGAAACAAGTTCTTTGGCAGATTCTGCTTCTTCTGCTAAGATTTCTTCCTCTGTCATTTCTTCATACTCTTCACCGTTAGAGTAGTTACCATCTGCTTCAGGATCATGTCCAGACTCCATGGCATAGAAAAGCTCTACGAACCCTGCTATTAGCGCATCTACGCTGTAGGCAACATCTTCGTTAAGTTCACTTCCTTCAGGGATTAATGTTATGAAGTCATATTGCTCACCATTTTGCTCAGTTAGAAGAATCAGTGAATTATCTGTGTTTCTTGTAGCCTTCTTTGCTTTTGCAAAATTATCTCCACAGTCTATAACATCTACTTCAATTCCGAAAGCCTGTGGAAAACTTGCCTCAAACCCTCCTTTATTAAAGGCAGCAGGCTCATATTTTTCTTCGCTTGTATCCACAAGATATATATATTCTAAAGCTGACATATCGATAAGCTCTACATATGAAGAAAGACCCTCTTCAATATCAGTTTCAAAACCAGTCTCTGGTACTGCCTCAGGCTCATCACTAAAGGCCTCAACGCCAATCATGATTGCTGCTGGGATAATTAGACACAATAGCGCAATTATAATCGTGCTGTTTCTATATTTAGGATTTCTCACATGCTGCTTAAAAGTGAAGGAAAAGATACTTAAAAATCCGCGAAAATATTCTCTCATTTTATTTTCCCTCCTTTACTTTTATTGGCTTTCCAAGAGCTAATCTAAAGATTTGAATCATCTTTAAAGGTTTTCCCTTGTACATGATTAGGCTGTCATAGGCTTTTCCGGAAAGTCTATAAACAATCGCAATCATTGCAATCTGAATGACCCATGACACGAGCAATATAAAGAAACTAATGTCGCCTGTCACGTAATATGTAGGTGCCGCAAAGGCAGATACAAATGGAATCAAAGACATAGGTAATGCTGGAGTTGAACCAAATGGTGTCGCTATTACTGTCGCAATATAGCAAACGAGAATTAGCATTGTCGCTGACATATTTGCTGATTCCATATCTTCCATAGTTGAACAGCTTGCTCCGCTTAGCGCAGAAATCTGTGATAAAAGCACGCACGCAAGAAGAAGTGAAACGATGATTATCCCAATTAATTCAAAACCAATGTTAAATATTTCTGATGTGATTCCCATATCTGCAAGAAATGCCCCCACAAATGCTGTGCTAGTGAACATCCCTGTGACAAAATAGGACACTACAAGGGCTACTGCCATTATTCCAAACATTAGGAAAACGAATAAGATAACAGCTAGGATTTTTCCTAAAATCATTGCGTCTGACTTAATACTCACAAGAAGAGTTTCAACTAGCTTTGATGATTTTTCTTCCAAGATGGCCCTAATAATAAACGTGCATGAGAATAGGCAAATCATCATTACAACGATTGAGTATCCGTACTGCACTACATATCTTGCGTCAAAACCGATTTCATCTCTTGCAAGATAGTCTTCCATAGTCATCACCTGATTTGTGAAAGATAGTCC
>JAFYPY010000160.1 GCA_017547345.1 Bacillota bacterium
CAAGTTACGAAGAATGCCTTCTTGTCTGGCTTAACAAATGGCATAATCTGTTCGTATTCCATGTATTCTAGGTCTTTACCCTTCATTTCTTCTACTACTTCGTACTTGCCTTCGCCTAATACTTTATTAGCAAGTGCCTTAGCAACATAGAAGTAGTTGCCTTCGTTTTCGCCTTCAAGCATCTTAGCCTTGATGTAGTCGATATCAGGGCCTGCTGTTAATGCTACGTTGGAAGCAAGAGTCCAAGGAGTAGTTGTCCATGCTAAGAAGTATTCGTTTTCTGTACCAACCTTCTTGAACTTAACAACTAATGTGTTTACCTTTACCATCTTGTAGCCCTGTGCTACTTCGTGGGAAGCAAGGCCAGTACCACAACGAGGGCAGTAAGGAAGAATCTTGTGTCCTTCGTAGATTAGTCCTGCGTCGAAGAACTTCTTAAGAATCCACCAACCGGATTCGATATAGTTGTCTTCTAAAGTGATATATGGGTCGTCTAGGTCTACTAAGTAACCCATTCTTTCTGTCATTTCTCTCCACATATCTGTATATGTGAATACGGATTCCTTACACTTCTGGTTGAATTCCTTGATACCGTATGCTTCGATATCCTTCTTACCAGACATGTTAAGCTGCTTTTCTACTTCGATTTCTACTGGAAGACCGTGAGTATCCCAACCAGCTTTTCTGTTTACCTGGAAGCCCTGCATTGTCTTATAACGACAAACAGAGTCCTTAAGTGTTCTAGCCATTACATGGTGGATGCCTGGCTTACCGTTAGCTGTTGGAGGTCCTTCGAAGAATACGAATGGAGTCGCACCTTCTCTAGCTTCAACACACTGCTTTAGAAGGTCTTCTTCTTTCCATTTTGCAACCTGTTCATTCTGAACTTCTGCAACTGGTCTTTCTGATAGTTTTTTGAACATTTCCTTTTCCTTTCTTTTGCAAAGGGATATAAAAAAATCCCTAAGCCGATAGTAATATTATCGATTTAGGGACGATTAATACATAACCGCGGTACCACCCTAGTTGCCAACGCCCAGCTACATAAAAAATGCACGGGATATGGCCGCTCATTAAGTGTCAAGACTCCGGAGTGATATTCGCTTAAGCTTTACCATCGCCTTCTCAGCCTAGGGGCGACTCTCTGTAAGGACTTTATGCCTTAAGTTACTGGTTCCTTCACCGTCTTAATTATAAAATTGTACCTTAATATTATATTTTCCATGGGCAAAAAAGTCAACCGCAGTTTTTGCAATTTTGCTATGATTTTCTGTTTATCGTAGTAAAGCGGCTGTTGAAGTTTGAAGGTTTTAACGGGATTATATTACGGCATTTAGTTATGAATAAATATTACAGAAATATAATTTGAAAAGCTTGAACTTTTATAGTCCAAGCTTTTTATTATTCCTTATCTCCCAGCAACATAAAATCCTGCGAAAATCACAATATTCGCAACAACAATCGTCGCTCCAACCGGTGTTGAGAAAAGTATTGAGGCTATGATTCCGATAAGAGCCGCAACCACTGCAATCACTGCCGAGCAGATGATTACACCTTTAAAACTCTTAATGGCCTGCATGGCTGATAATGCAGGAAAAACGATTAAGGCAGATGTAAGCAATGCACCTACCATATTCATCGCAAGAACGATTATAACCGCTGTAATAAGAGCGATTAGCAGGTTATAAAACTCTGTATTGATACCTGTCGCCTTCGAGAAAGTCTCGTCAAATGTTACAGCAAAAATTCTGTTGTATAAGAACACAAATACTGCGATTACAACAATTGACATAACCACACATAGAATTACATCTATTCTCTCAAGTGTAAGGATTGAAGTTGATCCAAACAGAGTGCTGCATACATCTCCTGCGATATTTGCTGAAGTTGAAAAAGTATTTAAGAGTAAATACCCTACTGCCATAGCGCCAACAGAAAACATTGCAAGTGCAGCATCCCCGTTTACGCCCGTATTCTGCCCTCTTTTAAGGAGGATGACAGCGCAAATGATAGTTATTGGCATAACCACAATCATCTCGTTTGAAACGCTAAAAACAGCCGCAATAGCCATTGCTCCAAAGGCCACATGTGATAATCCATCTCCAATAAATGAGTATCTCTTCAAAACAAGGATTACTCCAAGTAATGAGGAACAAAGAGCAACTAACACCCCTGCCACTAGAGCATATCTAACAAACGGATATGACATGTATTCGGCGATTTGCATGATAATATTCATCTAGCGCACCGCCTTTCTAGCTTCATACTCGTCGCGAGTCATAAAGCTTATATTTTCATTAAAGTCTAGAACATGAGTAGCGTACTTAACCGCTTCCATATCATGTGAAATCATGATAATCGTCATTCCTTCTTTATTTAGTTTCTCTATATATTCATACATTTCTGCAGTTGAAACAGAGTCAAGGCCTGCCGTTGGCTCGTCCATCAGAAGTATATCTTCTGCAGCACAAAGGGCCCTAGCAAGAAGAACTCTCTGCTTTTGCCCTCCAGAAAGATTTCTGTATGACTTCTTTGCCAAGTCACAAATGTTAAGTTTCTTCATATTTACATGGGCCTGCACCTTATGAGTTTTCTTGTAGAAAGGACTCTTGCCTGTTTTCTTAAGACACCCACTTAGGACGATTTCTTCTACTGAAGCCGGAAAATCCTTTTGAACCTGCGTTATCTGAGGCAAATATCCAATATGAATTTCTTTGCTCGTATCAAAAGACAATTCTCCCTCAAGAGGCGCTACAAGGCCTAGCAAAGTCTTCATCAAAGTAGACTTGCCGCTACCATTTTCTCCCAAGATGCATAGGTAGTCTCCGGCATTAACTTCAAAGCTAATACCGCTAGCTACTGCTCCATCTTCATATCCAACTGTTAGATTTTTGCATTTTAATTGCATTTTTACTCTCCTATCTATGGCAAAACCGTCCATAAGGCTTCCAGATTATCTTCCATTATTTCAAGATATCCTCTTGTTTCTCCCTTTGGAATTGATTGCATCGAGTTAACTTGGATGATTTGTATATTCTTCTCGCCTGAGTTTGCAATAACTGTCTTTGCAAGGGAATCATCACCTGTTTCAGTTACGAACACCCCTGTGGTTTCCGTTGTTTTTACCATGTTGGATAATTCCTTTAGCGTATCAAAACTAGCTTCTGTTTCTGCAAAGCATCCCGGAAATGCAGCATACCACTCCAAGTCGTAGTCTGCCGCCAAGTATCTAAATGGGAATCTGTCTGCAAAGATAATTACATTTCTTTCTTCTTTCCAAAGTGCTTCTCTGAAGCTTTTGTCTAGTGACTCTAGTTCGCCAATGTAACTTTTGCTGTTTTCATTGTAAATGCTTGCCGGGCTGATATCATTTAACAGCCTTGCAATGTCTGCGCAAAACACCTTTGCATTTTTCAGTGAAAGCCAAATATGTTCATCATACTCGTCATGGCTATGTCCATGATGTTCATGTTCGTCGCTAGATTCGTGGTCGTGTCCTTCATGGCCGTTTTCCTCTTCAATGCAGATAGGCTCACAGTGGTCTAAAAGAGCATAAGCCTTTCCCTGGAAGTCTTGGCTTTCCATAGCGTCTACTATCCACTCCTCAGACATTCCTCCCGTATAAATCAGTAAATCTGCTTTACTAATGACAATCATATCCTCGGCTGAAGGCTGATAGCTGTGCATGTCCGCACCCTTATCGTTGATACGGATAACATTCCAAGCCTCTGCTTCCTCTCCAAGTATGTTGAGAACCCAGTCATACTGAGCAAACCCTGTGCATACTACGGTAGGCTTATTCTCATCTATTCTGTTTAAATCACTACAGCTAGTCATAGCTAATAGCATTACTATAGCTAGCGCTAGAATAATAATTTTTCTAAACTTCATTATATACATTCCTTACATGTACCAAAAATAGTAGTCTTTCCTGTACTAACCTTAAACTCATCGTGCATTTGAATCATTTTGCTAAGTTCAATTGAGACTTCGCTATCCATATGGATGATTCTACCGCAATTAATACATTTCAAATGAAGATGAGAACTACATGTTTCATCTCCCGTTATTTGATATACGTTTTTTCTACCCTTACCACCATTAAATTGTTTAATCATATTATCTTCAACAAGCTTTGGGATAAGTCTATAAAGTGTACTCTTGCCTGGAGGTGTCGCAATCTTTGCATCGTCGTGCATCTCGCTACAAATCTCATCTATTGTAAATGACTTCTGGCTATTTTTCTTTAAGAATCTTAATAATTCGTTTTTTTGTTCAGTATTATATGTAGTCATTTCGTCTCCTTAATAGTTGAACAGTTGAACAATTTCTCAAATATGAGAATTTTTCTCATATTCACTCTCATATTATACATTTTTCAAGCTGAAAGTCAATAATAATTGCCATTCACTCCAATCAGCACCCTGCGTTTCTGATAAAACTATCGCTTTAGGCGGAAAAATTCCAGGTGTTTCCCTCCCAAATCATCAAAAACCAATAAAACGCAGGGCGCTTTCTCAGGACAATCCAATTTTAATCCACTTTCATACCCTCTTAAATACTTAAAAACATAGTAAAACGCATGGAAAATCGTCACTAAAACGCAACAAAATTCCTATAGAATGGCCATAGCGCCACCAAAACACTATAAAATACCCTGCGTTTGCCCTTAAAATAAGTATTTAGGAGGGTAAACCATATAAAACCACACAAAACCCTTTAATAACATAAAAAAACAGACCCGCCAGAAGGCAAGCCTGTTTTCTAGTTAATTCTAATTTAATCTTATCTTAAGATTGTGCAAACAGCATCTGGTCCGCAACCTGCTGCGTTACCTTCGTCTGTGTCAAGGTGTACTTCTGCGAAGTGCTTAGCGCCTGCTCTTACAAGAACGTTGTCGAATACTAATCCTCTTTCGCCTTCGATCTTGATGGAAACGATTTCACCATCCTTAACGCCAGCTTCTGCAGCCTGTTCGTCGTTTAAGTGAACGTGTCTCATAGCAACCATTACGCCGTGGTCAAGTTCAACTTCTCCGCAAGGTCCTACTAACTTGCAACCAGGAGTTCCTTCTAACTTACCGGATTCTTTAACTGGTGCCTTGATACCGATGGATCTAGCATCTGTCATAGCAAGTTCTACCTGAGTTTCTGGTCTAGCAGGTCCTAAAACTCTGATACCCTTTAGAGTAGCCTTAGGTCCAACGATGTCAACTTTTTCGTCGCAAGCGTACTGACCAGGCTGTACTAAATCCTTAGTTGGAGTTAGAGCATGTCCTTCTCCGAAAAGAATCGCAATGTGTTCTTCACTTAAGTGTACGTGTTTGTTTGATAAACCGATTTTTACTTCATAAGCCATTGGTATGTATCTCCTTTTTTAATTAAAAATATTGAATTAACCTTCTAGATAACTTACGTATGGTAGGTTTCTATATTTTTGGTCATAGTCAAGGCCGTAACCTACTACGAATAAGTTATCAATTTCAAAGCCGATATAGTCAGCTTTAATATCTGCAACTCTTCTTGACGGTTTGTCAAGCAGAGTACAAATCTTAACACATTTTGGATTTCTATCCTGAAGATATGCCTTTAGGTGCTTCAAAGTAGTACCTGTATCAACGATATCTTCGATGATGATTACATTCTTGCCGTAGATATCTCCATCGATGTCTTTTTTGATTTTAACAACACCACTTGAAGTAGTTCCGGAGCCATAGCTTGATGCTGAAATAAAGTCAATTTCAGTGTCGTTTGTGATGTTCTTCATGATATCTCCCATCCAAACAACAGCACCTCTTAAAGTACAGATTAAGTAAACAGGTTCACCTGGAAAATCCATAGCAATCTGTTCTCCGATTTCTTTCGCTCTTTCTTTGATCTGTTCTTCTGTTAATAAGATTGTACCTACAGTGTAATCACTCATTTTCTTCCTCCTGATCCACAGTGAATTCTACATCCTCTATCATATCTTTTTTGTCGAAATTTTTAGAAATATCTTCTTCAAATTCCCCAGTCCAATACTGATCCAGTGTGTCCTTTAGGTGCCATAAAATCCAAGCCCATAATACCAAATCATCCAGGAAGCCAAATGGGAATAATATCGGCGGTATCAAGTCTACCGGCAAGCATAAATATATTATACCAAGAATTACCAAAAGTTTCTTCCTTTTTGGAACATTTTTGTCTTTCATCATTTTGCCGATTGCTTTAACGCGCCCTGCAAGAAACCTAAAGCTGATGTAATGCATTTAGTCCTCCAATAGTGTTTCCATTACAGCTAGAAGCTTATCGTGTCCGGACTTCTTCAATGAAGAAATCGGAATAACTATATCTTCAGGATTTAACTGAAGAGTCTTTCTGATTACGCTAATGCACTTTTGCATTTCATTACGAGAAACTTTGTCAGCCTTTGTAGCAACTACAATGCCGTCAAAGCCGTAATGTCTTAAATACTCGTACATCTGAACGTCCTGCGCGGACGGAGCATGTCTAATGTCAACAAGCTGAATAACCTTCTTTAGGCCCTGTCTTTTCTGGAAATATTCTTCCATCATAGGACCCCAGTCCTTGCTCATTGATTTAGAAACTTTAGCATAGCCATATCCTGGTAAGTCAACTATTCTAAACTGTTTGTTAACTCTATAGAAGTTAATAGTTCTAGTCTTACCGGGGCTTCCTGATACTCTTGCTAAACTCTTTCGATTAGTAAGTAGGTTTAACAAGGAAGACTTGCCTACGTTGGAACGTCCAGCAAAGGCAATCTCCGGTGTGTCATCTACCGGATACTGAGATGCTTTTACGGCTACAGCTTCTAATTCTGCTTCTTTTATTATCATACTACAAACCTTATCTTTCTTCTAGTGCATATTTTAATGCTTCTTTGGCTTTTTCCAAAAGAATGAAGTTTAATTGCTTCTTAACTGACTGCGGAATATCGTCGATATCAGCTTTGTTATCTGCAGGAAGAAGGATAGTTCTAATTCCCGCTCTGTGTGCTGCTAATACCTTTTCCTTGATGCCACCCACAGGAAGAACTCTTCCTCTAAGCGTGATTTCACCAGTCATCGCAACATCCTTTCTAACAGGCACGCCTGTCAATGTAGACATCGCGGAAGTAAACATTGTTACGCCTGCAGATGGACCATCCTTTGGAACAGCTCCTTCCGGAACATGTACATGCAGGTCATATTTCTTATGGAAATCTTCTTCGATATCGTATTCTTTTGCAATAGAACGAATATATGTAATAGCTGTCTTTGCAGATTCCTGCATAACATCTCCAAGCTGACCTGTAAGTTCAATCTTGCCTGTACCTGGAACTAAAGCAGTTTCGATAAATAATGTATCGCCGCCTACCTGTGTCCAAGCCATACCTGTTGATACGCCAACTTCACTTTCGTCCTTCATTAAATCAAATCTATATCTGTGCTTTCCTAAGTAACCTTCTAAAGACGCCGGTGTCAGTCTATAACTCTGTGCTTTCTTTGCTACAATCTTTCTAGCAACCTTACGGCATAGGCTTCCGATTTCTCTTTCTAGATTTCTTACGCCGGATTCTCTAGTATAGTAATTGATTAAATCTCTAATAGCCTTTTCGCTGATTGCGAAGTTCTTTTTCTTTAATCCGTGAGCCTTCATCTGCTTAGGAACAAGATACTTCTGCGCAATCTTAACCTTCTCCTCTTCAGTGTAACCGGAAACTTGGATAACTTCCATTCTATCAAGGAGTGGTCTTGGTATAGTTTCTGTGCTATTAGCAGTCGTGATGAACATTACTTTTGATAAGTCGAAAGGTACTTCAAGGAAGTGATCCGTAAATTCCTTGTTCTGCTCTGGGTCTAAAACTTCAAGTAAAGCTGAAGCCGGGTCTCCCTTAAAATCAGAACCGATTTTGTCCACTTCATCAAATAAGAATAGTGGATTATCGCTTCCAGCGTCTTTAATTGCACTGATAATACGACCAGGAATAGCTCCTATATATGTCCTTCTGTGACCTCTGATTTCTGCCTCATCTCGAACACCGCCAAGAGACATTCTAACGAAATCTCTTCCTGTCGCTCTTGCGATAGATCTTGCAATAGATGTCTTACCAACCCCTGGAGGCCCTACAAGACAAATGATAGGCCCTTTTAACCCCTTGGAAAGGTGTACAACTGCAAGATATTCTAAGATTCTTTCCTTAACCTTATCAAGACCGTAATGATCTTCGTCTAAGATTTTTTCTGCCTTTCGGATGTCGGAATTTGTCTTTGCTGACTTATTCCATGGGAGTGAAACGATAGTCTCAACATAGTTTCTGATTACTCCACTTTCTGCAGAAGATGGCATCATCTTAGTAAATTTATTGATTTCCTTAAGCACTTTTTCTTCGATTTTTGGATCAAGTTTTAGCGCCTTAAGTTTATCTTCCCATTCTTTTGCCTCTGTTATAGCGTCTTCTCCATAACCAAGTTCATTCTGGATTACCTTCATCTGCTCACGAAGGTAGTACTCCTTTTGATTCTGTTTTACGCTTTCTTGAACCTGTTGACTAAGCTGCTTTTCTAAACGCAAAATCTGATTTTCTTCGAATATGATTCTATTTAAGATAGTCAGTCTTTCTTTTACATCTAGTGCTTCTAAGACTTCCTGCTTCTTGTCGACCTCAACATCTAGCTGAATTGCGATAGTGTCTGCTACCATATCCGCATTATCCATAATCACGGAAAGATCATACATATCTGTCTTAATCGCAGGATTTAACTGTATGTATTCGTCAAAAGTGTTTAGAACTACTCTAAGCATAGCCTGAGTTTCAAGATCATCCTCTTGGGCTGTAATTGTCTCTAAAATTTCTAAATCCACAGCAATAAAAGGATCTTCCGAAACAACTTCTTTAATAGCGGCTCTATCTAAACCTTCAACTAAAACTCTAACGGTATCTCCCTGAATTTTAAGCATCTGCTTAATCTTCACAACGGTACCTACTCTATAGTAATCATCCTCTGTGGGAATGAGTATATTCTCGTCTTTTTGGGAGGCTACAAAGAGTAATTTGTCGCTGCCCATAGCTGCTTCCAGTGCTTTTATCGACTTCTCTCTGCCTACATCAAAGTGCAGAACTGTATTTGGAAAAATAAGCAGTCCTCTTAAAGGAATGCATGGCATTGCATTCATGGTGCGTCCCCCTTTCTTTTTCTTAAAAAACAAGGCGACCGAAGTCGCCTTGTTATGAAGCGTTTGCTTCTTGATCTTTTAATTCTTCGCCGGAAGAAAGTATAAGTGTCGGTCTTGTATGATTTTCGATAGTATCCTTAGTGATGATGCATTTCTCAACATCATCTCTTGAAGGAATATCGTACATAATATCTGTCATTACTCCTTCTAGGATTCCTCTAAGACCTCTTGCTCCCGTCTTTCTTTCGATAGCCTGCTTTGCTACCGTCTTGATTGCTTCATCGTCCATTTCAAGTTCAACACCATCCATGGAAAGAAGTTTTTTGTACTGTTTAAGAAGTGCGTTCTTTGGTTCTTTAATAATTCTTACTAAAGCCTCTTCTGAAAGTTCTTCTAAAGTAACGATTACAGGAAGTCTACCGATAAATTCAGGAATAAGTCCAAACTTTAGCAAGTCTTCAGACTGTACTTTTGTAAGCAACTGGCCTGATTCTTCCTTCTGAACCTTGATTTCTGAATTGAATCCGATAACCTTATCACCCATTCTACGCTGGATAATCTTGTTAAGACCATCGAATGCGCCACCACAAATGAAAAGTACATTTGTAGTATCGAACTGGATGAATTCCTGATGTGGATGCTTACGTCCTCCTTGCGGCGGAACATTAGCAACCGTTCCTTCTAAAATCTTTAGAAGAGCCTGCTGAACGCCTTCTCCACTTACGTCTCTAGTAATTGACGGATTATCAGACTTTCTGGCAATCTTGTCAATTTCGTCCACGTATATGATACCCTTTTGGGCTTTTTCTACATCGTAGTCAGCTGCCTGCAGAAGTTTAAGTAAAATATTCTCTACGTCTTCCCCTACATAACCCGCTTCAGTCAAAGCAGTGGCATCTGCAATGGCAAAAGGTACATCCAGAATCTTTGCAAGAGTCTGTGCAAGAAGAGTCTTACCTGAACCTGTTGGTCCAATCATAACGATGTTACTCTTTTGAAGTTCCACATCATCATCTTCTGCTGCCTTATGCCCGTTAATTCTCTTGTAATGGTTATATACAGCTACCGCTAAAGCTTTTTTTGCTCTATCCTGTTCAATTACATAATCGGACAAGATTTCTGAAATCTCTCTAGGCTTAGGAAGCTTATATCCGTCTTTGTGTCCTTGTGTTGGCTTAGCCTCTGCCTCCGCACCTTCTTTAAGAACGTCCTGACAAATAGCGATACATTCGTCGCAAATATAAACTCCAGGGCCTGCCACTAGGCGTGCTACCTGGCTCTGAGGTTTCCCGCAAAAAGAGCATCTAAGCTGTTTATTTTCATCATATTTGCTCATATCTTGAAAATATCCCCCTATCTAGATGTGATAACTCTGTCAATTAATCCATATTCACAAGCTTCGCTTGCACTCATAAAGTTATCTCTATCTGTATCTTGCGCAACCTTTTCGTAATCCTGACCGGAATTTTCGGCCATGATTCTGTTTAACTTTTCTTTTGTCTTGAGTATCCAGTCAGCATGAATCTTAATATCAGATGCCTGACCTCTAACTCCACCTAAAGGCTGATGAATCATAATCTCCGCATTTGGAAGAGCCATTCTCTTTCCCTTTGCCCCTGAAGAAAGAAGGAAAGCCCCCATGCTTGCCGCCATACCTACGCAAATTGTTGATACATCTGGCTTAATATACTGCATTGTATCATAAATAGCCATGCCTGCTGTAACTGAGCCACCAGGGCTATTGATATAGATACAGATATCCTTGTCAGGATCTTCTGCTTCTAAGAACAATAGCTGCGCAACAACTACGCTTGCAACATGATCGTTGATTTCTTCTCCAAGGAAAATGATTCTGTCCTTTAATAGTCTAGAATAAATATCGTATGATCTTTCTCCTCTTGAAGTCTGTTCAATTACATATGGTACTAAAGCCATCTTTATACCCCTTTCCAATTGTTCTGTCTCCGTCTAGTGACTGACAAACCTATATCTTTATTTTACGTTTGCGTTGTCGTAGATGAACTGGATTGCCTTCTTGATCTGGATATCCTTCTTGAACATTGTTAAGTTTTCAGCGCCTAACATGTTCTTGATTTCTTCAACGCTAGTGTTGTACTGCATTGACATCATCTTTAATTCTTCTTCTAATTCTTCTTCGGATACTTCGATCTTTTCGGCTTCAACAATACCCATTAATAATAGTCTTGTCTTAACCTGTCTTTCAGCATCTGGTCTTAATTCTTCCTTGAATTCAGCGATGTTCTTACCGATGAAACCTAAGTACTGATCTACAGACATACCCTGGTAACGAAGCTGCTGATTTAGTTCGTGAATCATTCTTTCGATTTCGTCAGCTACCATTACTGCAGGAACTTCGATATCGTTAGCTTCTACGATCTTTTCTAATGCCTTATCCTGCATCTGAGTTACAGCACCAGCTTCAGCATACTTTTCTAGTTTTTCTCTAGTTGCTGCTTTTAATTCATCTAATGTATCAAATTCGCTTACATCTTTTGCGAATTCGTCATCTAGTTCAGGAAGCTGTTCTTCCTTGATTTCGTGTACTAGGCAGTGGAATACTGCTTCCTTACCTGCTAGATCAGGCGCATGGTATTCTTCTGGGAATGTAACAACTACATCTCTCTTTTCGCCAGGTGTTGCGCCAACTAACTGTTCTTCGAATCCAGGGATGAACATACCGGAGCCAAGTCTTAATTCCTGTCTTTCAGCTGTGCCGCCTTCGAACTGTTCTTCGCCAACGAATCCAGCGTAGTCAAATAAAACTGTGTCGCCTTCCTTAGCTTCTCTTTCAACAAGAACTACTCTTGCGTTTCTCTTCTGAAGCTGCTGGATGTCTCTTTCAACATCTTCATCCTTAACTTCATTAACAATCTTTTCGATTTCTACGCCCTTGTAGTCCTTAACTTCTACAACTGGGTAGCAGTCTACGGAAATTGTAGCTGTGAAACCTTCACCCTTCTTAATTTCGCTGAATTCAGCAGATGGGCTATCGATAACTTCTAGTTCTAATTCCATTAATGCCTTGATGTAGTTTTCTCTGAATAATTCGTCGATTGCATCTTCAAAGAATACGCCTTCACCAAATCTCTTTTCGATGATGCTTCTAGGAGCTTTGCCCTTTCTGAAACCATCAACTACGAACTTACCCTTGTTAGCCTGGTAAGCCTTTACCTGTGCTGCTTCAAATTCTTCAGCAGTAAATTCCATTGTAAATTTAACATTGTTTTTTTCTCTTGAAATAAATGTTGCTTTCATTAAATTCTATCCTCCTAAAATTCCGTAAAAACAACGGACAATTGCAAAATATTATAACTCTTTTTGCAAATAAAGTAAAGGTTTATGGATGATTTTATTGATTTTTGCATGTATTTTTTAAAAAACACCCTTTTATTTCAAAAATATACCTCAAATTACAACTTCTCAAACTATTTTAGCAATAAAAAAGACTGCCAAATAGCAGCCTTTACTATATTATTTACATGTTTTCTTTCTTATATCCTAGTAATTCCAGTCCAACTTGGAACTTGCTCTTGGATCCTTCAACAAGATTATACTTAGTAGCCAGTTCTCTTCCAAGTTCAATCATGTCCTCCTTGTCGCCTGAATAAAGTTCCACTTCCAGTTCAGAAATTGGAGCAGTACCCTTTTCTGTCACTATTTCACCAACATCTAAAGAAACAACATTGATGCTTTTACCCGTATCAACCCTCATCTGTTTTCTAATGCAGTTAGCTTCCAAAAGGGCTCTCAAAGGCTTATCTCCCGCTGCCTTTTCTATGATGTCATATATTTCGCTGCCCTTGAAGATATCCAATGAAGGTTCTTTTGCATAATTTTCATCAACAGTAACGTTCAATTCACCTCTCATATGAAGTCCGTGTTCTACCTTGCCTCCCCATTTCAAAGTGGCTACAGGTTGAGCGTTTTCTCTTCTAATTCTAAAAGCAATACCGCTATTGCAAAGATCCAGGTCCTCAGTATCAAAATAAGTAGCTTGCATTTTGATTTCTTCGAGGCTTCCTTCATCCATAATCTCGGCTAAATGCTTGTCGCCTAAAATCTTCTCTCTCGCAATGGGTTCTTCAACTAGAAATTTTAATTCTACTTCCATAACTTTTCTCCTAGTGTGAATCAATATTATTCATATTTTTAGCATATTTTGACAAAATAGTCAATTCTTTATGTTCTTTACCAACTTTTTTCCTGCTTCTATAGCTCCTATGGCAAAAATCTTTTTAGAGAATGCAGTGTGTGTGATTTCGATAACCTCATCGTCTAGTGCATAGTATACGGTATGTTTACCTGGAAGCGTACCCATTCTAATGCTTAACACACTATCGTAATCTTTTTCTAATATATCGCATAATGTTTTTGCAGTACCGCTTGGCATATCTATTTTTTTAGTATGATGAAGTTCAAGGACTTCTACATCGCTTTCAGGCAACAACTCTTTTGCAAGTTCGACTAGTCGTAGCATTGCATCTACCCCTCTAGAAAAATTGCTTTTTCGAAGAACGGGACAAATTTTCTTCAAAAACTCTATCAATGACTCATCCTCACTGCTATATCCTGTAGTTCCTATAACAACAGGGATGCTTCCTCCCATCTCGCGACAGTATTCATATATACCTTTCATTGCAGACGGATGGCTAAAATCTATAATTAAATCAGCCTTCTTTTTCGGCCAGTTGTTCTTTAGTGGTTCTACCATCAATACTTCATCAAAATCAGTATCACAAAGGGCGCATTCTTTAACCATATTCCCCATGGCCCCTGTTCCAACAATTATCAAAAACATAAAAACTCCTTTCACATAACATGACATTATATGAAAGAAGTCTTTGTTTATTTCTTAATTTTTATTTTTTCTTCGCTAATTCCATAATTTCAGGATACTTTGACATTATATAGTCATATCCCTTTGGATTATGTGGAATCTTGCAATTGGAACAGTCCTTTACCCCTCCTTCTAGGTACTGGTAGTTTCCTCCACACTTTTCGCCTAATGCATAAAGTGGACAATAGCAGAACAAACAGTTAAATGTTGAATCATCGCTCACCTGATGGCAAGGGAAGAATTCACATTCTCTATGCTGATTAAACTTATAGTTTTCGGTGTTAAATTCCTTAAATTCTTTCATTTTTAATCCCCCTATTAACAAATAAGGCCCCGTGTTTACACAAAGGGCCTAATATGGACTAATTATTCAGCTTCCATAATCTTGTCGAATTCTGCAACTACCTTTTCGAATTCTGCATCGTCTTCGATATCAACTAGTTCGAATTCATCTTCTCCAACTTCCTTGTAGCCATAGATGTAAACATCGTCTGTACCATCGTTTGGAATTAGTGCGATGTATTCCTTACCTTCGTAATCAAATACACCCATGATTTCGCATTCTACTTCTGCACCGTCATCGAATTCTAAAGTGATGAAATCAGCTTCTTCGATTTCAGGAACGATTCTTTCGTCTGTCATATTTATTCCTCCATTAAATTGAAATATTAATCTAAACTAATATGGTTACTATATCATAAATACCAATAGATAATCAACTAAAATATTCTCTAATACTATCAGCATTTTGTCTAGTAATTCCCTCTACTTCCATAAGTTCCTCAAGGGTGGCCTTTTTTATGTCTTCGATGGAATCAAAGTGAGCTAAAAGCGCATTCCTCTTAACCGGTCCAATGCCTTTAACATTATCAAGTACCGAGCCTATGCTGTTTCTGTTATGCAAACTTCTATGATACTCTATGGCAAATCTATGAACCTCTTCTTGTAATCTACCGCAGTATTTGAATAGTACTGGGTCTTCTGTAAGGATTAGTTCATGGCCTCTTCCATTTACCAGCGCCCTAGTTCTATGACTATCGTCCTTTGCCATGCCAAGCACCGGAATAGATATACCCATGGCAACAAGCACCTTCTCTGCACTAGTAACCTGCCCTACACCACCATCCATCAATATTAGATCCGGAAGTGTGGCAAAGCCAGGGTCGCCTTCTTTGGCTCTTTTGAACCTTCTATATAGCATTTCTTGAAGGGCACCGTAATCATCAGGGCCTTCTACGGTTTTTATCTTAAATCTTCTATATGCTTTTTTAATAGGTTTAAGATTGCCAAATACAACCATCGCCCCTACGGTATCAACACCGTTAGTGTTTGAAATATCATAGGATTCTATTCTATAATAATCTTTTCGTATGCCCAGGATGGTAGCAAATCTGTCTATGATTTCTTTTTCTTTAGCTTGCTGACTCTTTATTTTATCCTCGATGGTCTTGCTCATCTCTTCGGCATCTTTTTTCACTAAATCAAGCAACGCTTTCTTCGGGCCGCGCTTAGGCACATAAATACGGACTTTTCTTCCGTCATGTATGTTTTGTAAATATTCTTCTATCAATGAAGCTTCGCTCAAAGGCTTTGCGAGAATCAGCTCAGGCGGTATTGCCGCCCACTGGCTGTAATACTGTTTTATGAATTGGCCTACAAGATTATCGTAGTCATCTTCCCCTTCCGCTTTCATAGAAAAAGTTTCTCTACCAGAGAGTTTGCCCTCTCTTACTGGGAATAAAACCATAGAAGTGTTCTCGCCGCTTCCCACAGGAATTATAATGTCTAAGTCTTGGTCACTAGTCATAGTTACTCTTTGAGTTTCCTTTAACACCTTCACAGCCTTGATGTAGTCTCTGTATTTTGCAGCAGTCTCAAAATCAAGATTTTCCGCAGCATTGTTCATGGCCTCCGTCAGAAAATCAATTACTTTTTTCTGCTTGCCGGAAAGAAAGTCAATCACACTATCGATTTCAGACATATACGTTTCTCTATTAACATTTCCTGTACAAATTCCCTTGCAATCTTCTATGTGATAATTAAGGCAAGGTCTATGTCCTTCCGGAAAAGCTGTGGCATTGCAACGTTTTAGACTATACATCTTATTGAGAATCTCAATAGCGTTGTTAACAGCCCCCGCATCACTATATGGACCAAAGTACTTGCTTCCGTCCTTTTTAATAATCCTTGTTTTTAGGACTCTTGGAAATTCTTCATCCATAGTAACTTTAATATACGGATATGTCTTATCATCTCTTAG
>JAFYPY010000161.1 GCA_017547345.1 Bacillota bacterium
TCCACAAGCGGTCATAAAGACTAAGCATAACGCTAGTAATAATACTATTGTTTTTTTCATAGTAATATCCTCCCCTATAATCTTATATTTATTTATACTAGAGAATTGTGCAAAAAACAAGGAGGTATTATGGGAAAAGTCGTGGTAATAGGTGGTGGTTGGTCTGGGGTTGCAGCTGCCATATGTGCGAAGAAACAAGGGCAAGAGGTGGTTCTTTTGGAAAAAACCGATCTCCTGCTAGGACTCGGTAATGTAGGCGGTATCATGAGAAACAATGGACGATTTACTGCTACAGAAGAAAATATTGCCTTGGGAGCGAATGAGCTTTTTGATATAACGGATAAACTCAGTGTTCACAGAAACATTGATTTTCCTGGGCATAAGCATGCTAGTTTTTATGATGTGAACAAGGTAGAGAGCGAAGTTCGTAGGTTAGTTAATAAAATGGATATAGAGGTGAAATTCAAGAGCAGAGTTGTTGATGTTCTCAAGAAAAACGAGTTAGAGGCTGTTCAAACCGCCGAAGATAAATATGTTGAGGGAGATGCCTTTGTTGAGGCGACAGGAACTTCGGGGCCTATGGGAAATTGTTCGAAATACGGCAATGGATGCTCTATGTGCGTATTGCGCTGTCCTTCTTTTGGACCGAGGGTAAGTTTGACGGAAAAGGCAGGTCTTGTAGATTTGTTTGCTATGAGGGAAGATGGTGCGAGAGGGGCATTCAGTGGATCGTGTAAACTCGACAAGTCTACTTTATCGAAGAAACTACGAAAAATATTGGAAAAAGACGGATATGCAGTAGTGCCGCTTCCCGAAAGTCTCGTGAATAAAGATAAATTGGATAAGAAAGTGTGCAAACAATATGCCCTCGACGAGTTTGCAAAGAATGTGATTTTAATAGACACAGGATGTGCTAAACTTATGACGCCTTATTTTGATCTGGATGACCTTAGAACCGTGGAGGGATTCGAAGACGTTCGATATGTGGATCCCTATGCAGGCGGAAAAGGAAACTCTATAAGATATATGTCGGTTGGGTTAAGAGACGAGTATATGAGGGCAAAGGGGTTAGTTAACTTGTTCTTGGCAGGAGAAAAATCGGGATTTTTTGTTGGTCATACTGAGGCCATAACGACGGGTTCTCTTGCGGGATATAATGCTGCAAGAATGATTGACGGGCTCGGTATGTTGAAATTGCCGGAAAGTTTGTCCGTGGGAGCAATTTTGACATATGCGATGAAAGCTCTTGAAAGTGAAGATTCTATGAAAAGGCGATTTACTTTTGCTGGGGGAGAATTTTTTGAATATATGGTAAACAACAACTTGTATTCTACGGATGTTAAAAACATAAGAAAAAAGGTTAAAGAAGCGGGGCTTCTCAATATTTACAATAGTTGATAATATGTGTTAGAATAACCGGAGTACAATTTGTGTAAAACAAGGAAGAGGAATTATGAGAATTAATAAATATATCGCGCAGGCAGGTATTGCAAGCAGAAGAAAGGCCGACGAGCTTATAGCTAACGGTAATGTGAAAATCAATGGAGCAGTCATGAAGGAGCCGGGATACGATGTACAAGAAGGCGACAAGGTAGAAGTAAACGGCAGACTCATAAGCTATATTCAAAAGCTAGAGTATGTTCTTGTTAATAAGCCATGGGGAATGATTACCACTGTAGAAGATGACAAGGATAGACCTACGGTTATGGACCTTGTAAATGACATTGACGCTAGATTGTTTCCTGTGGGAAGGCTAGATTACAATACTACAGGAGCGCTCATTATGACTAATGATGGTGACCTGACATATAGAGTTACGCACCCGAGACATGAGTTGGGTAAAACATATAGAGCTCTAGTGAAGGGGGTAATCTCCAATGAGAAACTAGCGAAGCTAAGAAACGGCGTGGACATCGGTGGATATGTTACAAAGAAAGCTTGGGTAACTGTGATTAAAGCAGGCAAAGGCTCCACTCTTGTAGAGATCACTATACATGAAGGTAAGAATCGTCAGGTTAGAAAGATGTTTGCCGCAGTTGGGAATCCTGTGCAGACACTTGAAAGAGTTGCTATAGGACCTATTAAACTTGGTCATTTGAAAGAAGGTCACTACAGAAAACTCACAAAGGAAGAAATTGAATTCTTGAAAAATTGTTAAAAATTATAAAGAGTGCTTTTGCGAAGGCACTCTTTTGTTATGCAAAAAATAAAAACGGTGCCATAGCGAAATGACACCGTTATAGTTAAAGATGTATTAGTAATTCGTTATCTTCTTATTTTCTCTTGCATTCCTTTGGAGTTACGCAAGTACCAGTAGCTCTAGCTACTACGATTGGTTCTTCTAAGAAGTCAGCAGCGGAAGCGCTGATGTCAGGTCTGGAAACGATAACCTTTCTAGCTTCGAAGGACATCTTTCTGGAAGTGTTACCAATCTTTGTGATTTCGCCGTAAGCTTCGATGTAGTCACCAGCATATGTAGGAGCTAAGAATTCTACGTTGTCGTATGCGCAGAATAAACCTTCATCTCCGTCGCACTTGATTAATAATTCAGTAGCAACGTCGCCGAATAAGTGAACCATGTGAGCACCGTCAACTAGGTTACCACCGTAGTGAGCATCTTTAGCGGACATTCTTAATCTTAGTGTTGAAGTAATTTTTTCCATTTTTATTTCTCCTTTTTACGTAAAAATTAAAACTAATTAGTTTATTGAATTCACAAGAATAATATTGCAAAAGGCGTGCCAATAGTTTATCATTGAAAATACCAAACAGATGAACCGATTTAGGTTCACTCTAGAAGGAGCGAACATAAAATGAGTATCAAATATGGTATTAAACGAGTACTTGAACCACAACACGTTTTGCCTACTTCTGCATGGAAGCTAGACAATAGCCGCAATATTTATCCGGACGAACTCAAAGTGTCTATAAAAAGAATACACCTTGAGGGGACTGGTTTCAAGCAAATTTGTACAGAATCTAACAATGATGAGAAAAAAATAAAGCAAACCATCATCGATATGGTCATAAGACGAGGCAAACTACATAATCCTGTAACTGATACAGGAGGCCTTGTTATGGGCACTGTAGAAGAAATCGGGCCTGAATATGACAACAAACTTGATTTGAAGATAGGCGATTTGGTTATTTGTAATGCATCTGCCGCGTCAATCCCTATGTATATAGAGAATATTACAAGCATTAACAGAGTGTATAATCAAGTGGACGCAACGGGGTATGTAGTACTTCACAATTCTATACCTGTTGTAAAAACTCAGGGAGATGTACCGAAAGAAATGCTAATGTTTGCTTTTGACCAATCTGGTACTTTGTATAGATTAAAGACCTTAATTGGAAACAAAAGAAAATTCCTTATTGTTGGAAACAGCATGTTAACAAACCTTTTGTATGGACATGTTATTAGGCGAGAACTTGGAGATGACTGTGAAATTTCCTGCATTTTAGATAAAAAAAGCAATATTAGAATCGTGGGAAAGGGCATAGATTCGTTGATAGAAAAGGTCTTTGACGAAGTGTTTTATTTGGACATTTTGCGACCTGTTGAATGTGTTGAAAAAATAGGCGCAGAATCTCTATATGATCTTACGGTCAATTGTGCAGAGATACCTGGGGCAGAAACTATAAATATCCTTGCTACGAAGCCAAGTGGCACTGTTCTTTTTGCTAATTTGATAAACAATTTGAATATAGCTCTCTACATAACCGAGTCTGTATCTAAAAGTCTAGAAGTAAGAGGAGCTGAAGGGTATTTGGAAGGTTATGATGACTTTGGCGTTGAACTGGTAAAAGAACTTTCTGAATACTTCAACGATGTAGAGTTTGTGGAAAGCGAAAGCAATGAGCTTTATGATGCGGAGCCTAATCCTTATATTCAGTCTGTGCTTGGAAATACTCTTATGGAGGATTTTGTGTGTAGGAGCAAAGGGATGCTCAAAGTAGTAGATGAGATGACGAAAGTGTCCAAGTACGATTGTAATGTTATTATCTTTGGAGACACTGGCGTAGGTAAGGAAAAGGCTGCAAACATTATTCAAAAAAACAGTGACAGAAAACTTCAGCCATTTGTAAAAATCAACTGTGGGGCCATATCGCCAACACTGATTGAATCTGAATTTTTTGGATATGAGAAGGGGGCTTTTACAGGAGCAAATTCTACAGGGAAAAAAGGATATTTTGAACTTGCTAACAATGGGGTAATGTTCCTTGATGAAATTGGAGAATTGCCACTTGAAATGCAGGCGAAACTTTTGAGAGTAATACAGGACGGAGAATTTTACCGTGTAGGTGGAACGGTGCCGGTAAAAACAAATGTGCGAATAATATCTGCTACCAACAGAAACCTTGAACAGTATGTTGAAGAAGGGAAGTTCAGAAGGGATCTTTATTACAGGTTGAATGTAGTTCCAATCAAAATCCCTAATTTATCGGAAAGAACTGAAGATATTCCGCTCCTTGTAAATCACTTTCTAACAAAGTATGGTGAGAAGTTCGGAGTAAAAAGAACTATGGCTGGTAGTGCTATGGAATACATAATGCAGAGGCAATGGCCTGGGAATATACGAGAACTTGAAAATACTGTTCAAAGACTGATTATATCTGCGGTAGGAGAGGAAATCACTTTGATGGATGTGATGAAAGAAGATAACGGGGACATTTTCGATGATGAGTTGAACGGTGAAGGAATAAGCGAGGAAATAAATCTACAAGCAGCCGTAGAAGAGTATGAAAAGGGTTTGATTAAGTATGCTTGTGAAAAATACGGCTCTACACGCAAAGCTGCAAAAGCCATAGGCATAAGCCAAACTCAGCTCGTAAGAAAAAAGAAAAAATATAATCTGTAATTAGGGAATAATAGCGCGAACCGAAATATGTTCGCGTTATTTTGTTATGAAACGAAAATGGTTCGATTGGACGGCAAAAGCTTTGCTTCGTCAAAAGGCGACACCATATCTAACTTTAGTTTATTCAAGCTATTTGGCAATAAAAGGCCCAAAAGGGGATGATTTTTCTTGCATGGCATGAAATTTGCATTTATTATATAATAGTAAAAGTATGCTATAAAAAGAAAAGGAGAATAGAACAAAATGGAATTCAAAAAAGGTGACATTTACGGAACACACAGAGTAATCTCTCCAAAGGGAGTATTACCACAGCCAGCTGACGTTATTGATAACACAATGGAAATCTATGATAACGAAGTACTTATCGATGTACATACACTAAACATCGACTCCGCTTCTTTCACAGAAATCGAAAGAAGAGCTGAAGGCGACATCGAAGAAATCAAGAAGATTATCATGAACATCGTTGAAACAACTGGTAAGCACAAGAACCCATGGACAGGTTCCGGTGGTATGTTAATCGGTAAGGTTAAGGCAGTAGGTCCTAACTTCGAAGGCGACCTAAGAGTTGGTGATAAGATTGCTACTCTAGTATCTTTATCTTTAACTCCACTTAAGATCGAAGAAATCAAGGAAGTTAGACCTGAAATTGACCAGGTTGACGTTAAGGGTGAAGCTATCTTATTCCAGTCCGGTCTTTACGGAATTCTTCCTAAGGATATGCCAAAGGAATTAGCTCTTTCCGTTCTTGACGTAGCAGGTGCTCCAGCTCAGACTGCAAAGATTTGTAAGCCTGGTGACACTGTAGTTGTAATGGGTGGCGGCGGAAAGTCCGGTATCCTTTGTTGCTGGCAGGCTAAGAAGCAGGTTGGCGTTAACGGTAAAGTTATCTGCGTAGACGGCTTCAAGAAGTCCTTAAACAGAGCTATGTCTGTAAAGTGTGCTGACGAATACTTAGTAGTAAATGCAACTGACGCTGTAGCAATGTACAACGAAATCATGGAAGTAACTGAAGGCGAATTAGCTGACGTAGTAATCAACGTAGTTAATATCCCTAACACAGAAATGGCTTCCATCCTTGCATGTAAGGACAACGGTATGGTTTACTTCTTCTCAATGGCAACTTCCTTCACTAAGGCTGCTCTTGGTGCAGAAGGCGTTGGTAAGGATGTAAACATGTTAATCGGTAACGGTTACACTAAGGGTCACGCAAATGCTGCTCTTCAGGTTCTTAGAGAAGACGAAAGAATCATGAAGTTATTCGCTGAATTATACGCATAATTACAAACAGAACAGCAATGCGTATATAAAGCGTAAAAATTTGCTAAAAAAATCGTGTATACATAGCCAAATGGCGTTTTTTCTGTGGAAAAGAGTTTGGTTTTGTTATATAATTAACACGGTAGCTTATGCCCAAAGCGCTTTGGGCGTAAAAATATAATTAAATTTCTAGGAGGAAATTAAAATGGAATTCAAAAAAGGATGCCCTTATGGTACACACAGAGTAATCTCTCCAAAGGGAGTTTTACCACAGCCAGCTGATGTTATTGATAACACAATGGAAATCTATGATAACGAAGTTTTAATCGACGTTAAGACTTTAAACATCGACTCCGCTTCCTTCACTGAAATCGTTAGAAGAGCTTGTGATGGCAAGAAGCCTGCAGACATCGAAGGCGATGAAGTTGAAATGAACAAAGTTAAGGAAACTATGTTATCAATCGTTGAAAAAGCTGGCAAGCACAAAAACCCATGGACAGGTTCCGGCGGTATGTTATTAGGTACAGTTAAGGAAATCGGACCTGCTTACAAAGGCGAACTAAAGGTTGGCGACAAGATTGCTACTTTAGTATCCTTATCCCTAACTCCACTTAAGATTGATGAAATTCTTGAAATGAGACCTACAATTGACCAGGTTGACATCAAGGGTCAGGCAATCTTATTCCAGTCCGGTATCTACGGAATCATTCCAGAAGATATGCCAGAAGGTTTAGCATTATCCGCATTAGACGTTGCTGGTGCTCCTGCTCAGGCTGCTAAGTTAGTTCAGTCCGGTCAGAAAGTATTAGTAATCGGTGGTGGCGGTAAGTCCGGTCTTCTTTGCTTATACGAAGCTAAGAAGAGAGCTGGCGTAACTGGTAAGGTAGTATGTGCTGCTGGTTCCCAGAAGTCCGAAGACAGAGCTAGAGCATTAGATTTAGCTGACGAATACTTCCACTTAGACGCTACAGATGCTGTTGGTATGTACAACAAGGCTATGGAATTAACTAACGGCGAATTATTCGACGTAGTAATCAACTGTGTAAACATCGAAAACACAGAAATGGCTTCCATCTTAGCTACAAAGGACGAAGGTACAGTATACTTCTTCTCAATGGCAACTTCCTTCACTAAGGCTGCATTAGGTGCTGAAGGTGTTGGTAAGGACGTAAACATGATCGTTGGTAACGGCTACACTAAGGGCCACGCTGCAATCACTTTACAGTGCTTAAGAGAACATGCTGGTTTAAGAGCATTATTCGAAGAAATGTATGCTTAATTAATTAAGCTCATTTATAAAAAACAAA
>JAFYPY010000162.1 GCA_017547345.1 Bacillota bacterium
TATCGTCTTTTCTTCTTATGCCAAATCTAGTATTAATATGTCTTTCTAACGTGTATCCGCGCTTACCCATCTTCATGAAGGAGCCGAAAGTTACCGGCATACCTGTCACATAGTGAAGTGCAAGTGTCTGGTTGAAGAATATCGGGATATGAATGCATGCAACTTCTGGGAACATGTTGATAAGTCTTAGCACAGGTCCTAAATATGGAACTGCTGCGCAGAACGCTTTAGTGTACCAACTGTTTGGTTTTGCGATTAGTGGAGGCGGGAAGAATGCGTACGTAGTGAATAGACATTGTCCGCAGTTTGAAACGCCTTCCATCAAGTCTTGCAGCATTGCTGTGAAATCAGCTTTGCCGTGAGGTGTCTGCTGGTTTACGTTTAAGCTTAAACCTTCTAATAGAACCATGTATCCGCCGTTTAGGTGGCAACCGCCACGGTTAGATACTGCATAACCTAGGCCAAGACCTACTGAACGACGAGGCTCGTAAGCTGCAAGTTCCATACCTTTGGAGTGGATTGCGAATTCTTTTCCGCCGTATTTTTCGGAAAGCCACTTAGAACCGTTTGCTAGTTCATCGCCGATGCCTCTTCTGTGAGCAATATCATCAAAGACTTTTGAAATTTCGTCGATTTCACCGAACTTAAGGCCGTTATCCCAAAGGCCCTTTTCGTTTGCTTCCATAGCAAAGGCTAGGGTACTTGCTGAACTGATGGAGTCCATGCCAAGTTCGTCTAGTTCGTAGTTCCATCTTAGGATAGCTTCCATGTCGCTATTCAAGATGCCGCCACCAAGAAGGCCTAGTGTTTCAAGTTCAGGGCCCTTAACTGGGTTTCCGTTTACTTCTACGGTTCTAGCACACTTGATAGGGCATGATAAACAGCCCTTGTTTACGATGTTGAATTCTTCAGCAAGTCTTTCACCGTTTACTTTTTCGTACTCGTCGAACTTACCGTAGTTGTAGTTCTTTGTAGAAAGCTGTCCTCTCATCTGCATTGTTGATACAATGCCGGCTGTACCCATTCTAGGAAGCTGGTCACCAGTTAGAGGATGTTTCTTTAGATATTTGAACCAAGATTTGTTAAGTTTATCTAGTTTCTTTTTATTATGAACTTCCACAGTGTGGTTACCTGACACTGTAACTGCCTTAAGGTTTTTGAAGCCCATAACCGCGCCTGTGCCGCCACGACCCGCAAGTCTCTCGTTGCTTACGATGGAAGCGTATCTAACAAGGTTTTCTCCGGCAGGGCCGATAACGATTTTGCCGTTCTTCTGAGCCTTGCCATTAGGTGTCTTTAGCACTTCATCTAGCTCTTCCTGAACCTTGCCTGTGTGCATTCCCCAAAATTCTCTAGCGTCGTGGAATCTAAAGCTGTTGTTATAGATTTCTAGCCAAAGTGGAGCCTTAGCTTTGCCTTTGATAATAAGTGCATCGTAACCCGCTTTTTTTAGATAATATCCAAAGTTACCTCCGCAGTTTGAGGAAGTAATGATTCCTGTCTGTGGTGATAGCGTTGAAATGTTGAAGCGGCTGGAACTTGGAGTACCAGAACCGGTGAAAGGACCAGTCGTTATAACAAGCATATTTTCAGCAGAAAGTGCCTTAGTATCCTTTGTCAAATTGTCTCCGAGGATCTTTGCGGCCATAGTCTTGCCGCCAATGTAAAGTTTTCTTTCTTCATCGGACCATGGATAGTCGCTAACTTTACCAGTTGAAAGATCAACCATCGCTACTCTACCCATATAGCCACCGTATTTCGTAGCCATAATAGCCCTCCTTATAAAAATAGTTAATTTAATTTTAGCACTTTTCGGTTTAATGTCCACAGTTTTCGAAAAAACAGAAAACAGTGAAATGTGGCATAGCAAACGACTATTGCAAAGAGGTGGGTGTATAAATGATGATGGTATAGTGTATGCTATTCATGATCTGTAAATGATTTTAGAGGAAATCCAAATAGAGTGTTGTGGAACGAAATTGACTTTGATGTTGATGCGGAGTAATATAAAACTATTAACTTGAAAGGAACATAAGACTTATGAAAAGGGTATTAGTTTTAATTATGACATTGATTATGACTCTATCGCTGCTGGCTTGTGGAGGAACCGGAGATGGAGATTCTTCAAAATTGATTAAAGAAGATAACCAGGGACATCCTTACATAGCAGATA
Organism: Bacillota bacterium; assembly: GCA_017547345.1. Next base: position 2,174 of record JAFYPY010000162.1, read on the forward strand.
AGAAGATGGGAAGCATTATCGAAAAACATGAACTTACTGCAGATAATTGGAGAGACTATATTAAACTTGTTACTTATGAGTATAGAGAGAAAACTGTAGATGCTTTTGGAGATGTCACTAGCGAAATTACTTGTACAGAAACGATGATCGGGCTAGAAAAAGATAGATATTACTGTTTTGACAGTAATGCAGCAGTTAAATTAAAAAACAAAACTACAGGAAATGAAGTCGAAGTCGAGTTGCCTTATCTGATAAGTGATCCGTATGAAGTTAAAAGAATCGGAAATTTAGATGACTATGATTTGGTGAAAATTCAGGGCAATGTATATTACTTAGACCTTCCTGAAGAAGTTTTTGTAAACCCTGATAATGATCCTCTTTTTGTAAGATGGTATCATGAAAGTGGTGGATTCAACTTCGTAAATATCCATAGCAAGTATGTAGATTATGATGGTGAGTATTTAGAAGAGTATTTGAAATAAACATATGCGAGGAGGCTAACATGAAAAAGTTTTTAGTATTAGTTTTAGCATTAGTGATGATGTTCTCATTGGCTGCTTGCGGCGGCGAAAAGATTGAAATCACAACAGACAACTGGCAGGACTATCTTGAAATAAAACAAGTATTTGTTTTAGAAGAACGAAATCCAGGAGATATGCCTAACGACCCAATAGCTTTCAACTATACATTTTTAGGATTAAAAGACGAATATGCGGACAAAGTTGTTTCTGACGAAACGGAGTTGACTGTAAACTACTCTGCTATAGAAAGATATTATAAATTTTCTGTAGAGGATGGACAGATA
>JAFYPY010000163.1 GCA_017547345.1 Bacillota bacterium
ATTCGATGAAATCTTCTGCATCTCGTGCGTATGCAATCTTACTTATAATACTGACCATCTCCGGCTGATTGCCAGAAACCTTATTGAAACCTTTGAGTAGTTGTAGCACGGAGCCAAAATATTCATCTAAATGTTCATAAGACTCTTCTTTGTATGGTAGAAGTTTAAAAATTGCGGAGCGAATATATTTCTTTTCCGCAGCAATTTGACTAGGTGGCATTTCTGTGTAAATATTCATTGGAAACGCCCCCTTAGTCAAAGAAAGAATTATTGTTATATGTGCTATAAGTGTAAAGCTGTTGCATCTCATGTAGTGTGTCTGCACGGAGAGCACGAAGTTCTGATAATTGTGAAGATGGAGAGTAGAATTTTTCTTCTTTACCACCAACAAACAAGTTAGTGTACTCGGTAGAGTTAATGCGCTGATCTAGCCAAGCTAGGCGCATACCCATAGCAAGAAGTTCAATATCCAAATCACTCAAATCATTCTTAAAAACTTCGTTTTCATCATCACGAGTCAGATCGCCTGAAGTGCGTGTCTTTACAATTGCACTATGTAACCAATCTTTAAACATTTCATTTAGCGTATGGTCGTCTAAATCCGCCAGATTAAAATCTGTCATGTGATTTAAAAAACGACCGTACACCTTTTCATATGGAGTGCCCATATAGGTTCACCTCCAAATTACTTAATGTACAGCATTAACTGAGTATCAAGAACCTCATCAATTGCCTTAATCTTAGCAAGGCTATCCAGTGTGCCGTTCATAATCTTTTCGCCAGCCATATTCTTAACAGCTAACTGAACTCCCGCAGGAGCCTTCTTTAGCTTTGCCTTTAGCTGACCAATTGGCAGTCTAAAAAGAGCCTCAACATCCATTTCTACAATGTCGTCATACATCTTTTTAAAATCGCCAGCCCACTGTTCAATAAGTTCCTCGTCCTCAATGATAAATCTAGGCTTATATAAATAAGAAGATCTAGTAGACTTTAGAGCCTGTAGATCCTGATACTCCATTTCAGTCACATCACCATAGTTGGCCCAAGTATGCAGTAGCTTTGTCTTAGGACCAGTTAGTAATAGCTCACCATAGGTAAGACTACGACAAGGGATTCTGTCTGTTGGAGCATATTTTCTAACAGTCTTTTGGGTTGCTTTTTCCTTCTTGGTTTCAGCCTTAACTTCTTCAATTTCATTAATATCTGTATTTTTTGCCATAACGTTTTTCTCCTTTTATTCCTTTGTTTCTAATACAATTAGGCTAGAATCCACTCGCCAAAGATTAGATTGATTAGAACACCAACGCCCATCTGGAACATATATCTGTAATCATAGGTCATGTCCTGATTTAGGGTCTTGTCCTGAACTTCTCTTAGCTGATCTTCACCACGATTAACTAGCTTGATGAACTTGTTGTCCATGACAGGCATAACAAATAGAACCTTGTCGTCAACTAGCTTATTGGTGGTATCACCTAGAGCAAAGCCCTGCTTAATCTCAACTAGACGGATGCCTTCCCAGATACCCATTCTACCAGTAGTATGACGCTCGTTCTTCATTTCGTTGGAGATCCAATCAACATTCTGTAGGCCAGTAACCTTGGATAGAGCAGCCTTAGTACCCATGATGATAACCTCATTGGCACCAGTAGCCATCTGAACGTCCTCAACTAGCTGGACTAGAGTGCCTCTGGTATTCTCATCTAGAGCACCAGTCTTAACCCACTGACCTGCACCGGAAGCACCGCCAGGTAGCTTATCAGCTGCATCCATTAGAGCCTGATAAATAGCCTCGTTAACGAATCTATCAATAGCCTCATAGATCTTGGTGATAAATGTAGAGAAGTCTTCTAGACCGCAAATTAGCTTCTCGTACTCGCTGTAAACAGCAATGCCGTACTCGGAAGTCTCAATGGAGAAGCTGGAACCCTTGCCTAGTCTCTGACGGTCTAGATCCCAGTGGGAGCCAGAAACCTTAGAAACAGTTAGAACGGAATTGTCCTCGGAGTAGAAGATGTTTTCGTCACCCTCATCTAGATATCTCTCTTCAACGAACTCTCTGAAGAAGGGGTTCTCTGCCCAACCAGACTTTAGTAGGTTAGGAACTAGCTCTTCGATTAGGTCAAATAGAACCTGAGCATTTGCTCTCTTCTTAATAGCCTTACGAATTTCTAGCTTAGAAGCATTTTCAGAAACGCCAATTGCCTCTCTGAACACCTTTCTAATCTTCTCATTAGCGGTCTTGGCATCGATGCCTTCCTCATACTTGTTGATAGAAGCATCAACCATTAGCTTATTGAAATTCATAAACTTAGTCTCATCATTTTCAAAAATGTTACGCACATGTGCGTCAAAATTCATTAGATTAGCCATATTTTTCATCCTCCTTTTCTACAAAATTATAGGCTGACAACCTGTAGCTTATACATCATTAGATTACTACGAACAATCTTGGTTAGAACCTGTGCACAGAACTGACCTTCAGTCTTAGCATCAGAAACAACATACTGCTTTGCAGAAGCGTCAAAAGTAACATACTGCTTCTCAACAGGAGCATTGTCAAAAGCATTCTCAGATAGAGAAATTCTGTCACCAACTCTTAGAGTGTAAGCACGAACTCTGTCGCCCTTCTTATTGTAGAATCTGTCCTCATCGGCATAACCCTTTAGCTGGGTAAAAGCAACGATAGGAGGAGCTAGTAAAAATAGGGGTTCCTCACCTGCAACATAGTTCTTGGCGGACCAAGTTTCATCACCAATATATTCATTCTTGCAAACTAGTAGACCGTTATCCATATCCTCACCGATAGTGATGCTATAGATGTGACCACCACCAAAGTTGGTGGATAGAATATTGGTGGATTCTGCCACGATGTGGCTTACATTTAAATTCATATCCTGAGCCATAATTAAATCCATTCCTTTCTTAAATTAAAAAAATTGTTTTTTTATATAACAAAAAAACGACTATGAATAGCCGCCCAATGTTTTACATTATTCATCTTTCTCAAAAAGACCGCCATAAGCGCTCTTTTTCTTACTTGGTTTTGCGTTAAAGTTTAGACCAAGAGTACCCGGCTTTTTAATTTCATCAACTGCTGCAAAATTAACAGCAAAAGAGCTAAAATCATCTAGAATTTCATCTGCCTTCTGAGCGCACTCTTCAACAGAATAATCCTTAGAATTTTCAACTAGCTTCTTAAAAGCATTGGTGTTAACAACATTTGCATACTTCTCATCAGCAAATACAGCATCTTTCTTTGCCTGTAGAGCTGCAGATTCAGTGTCTTCCTTGTACTTTACAAGAGAGTCGTAGTTTTCACGCATCTTTTCAAGTGCGATCTTTTCAGACTCAGTAACAATTAGCTCGAAAACCTCTTGTCTTTCGCCAGCCAGAGCGACACTTTCACCATCAATAGAGTAGCCAACTTTGTAAAGTTTGCCATAAGCCCATCCCTGCATAACAAAATAATTATCATATACATTTCTAATATAAAAATATTCATTATCTTCTTCTTCGTATTGACCAATTAGTCTATATAATGCGCTATGGATATCTTCATGACTTAACTCAACAGTAAAAATCTTAGTAAACTTTTCTTCCACAGGAGTCTCTTCAAACTCTTCCTGAACTTCATCACCATCTTCAGAAGTAGAAGTTTCTTCAGTCTCAGTTTCCTCGACAACTTCAGTCTCCTCAGTCTCGTTGGTTTCGACAACAGTTTCTTCAACTTCGTTAGTCTCAACAACCGCCTCTTCGACTTCAGTTTCAACTACTTCCTCTACGACCTCATTTTCAAAATTGTCCATTTCTTCGTCTCCTCCTTCCTCTGAATTTTTATCAAAACCCTTTAAAGTTACATTTAGCTTTTCAAGGACTTCAATCAATTTATCCTGATATGTAAATACAGGTTCTTTGTGGCAAAAATCTGCTATATCAGCTCTTGCGCCCAACATACCTTCACCAATCTCATTTCCTTCGTCATCGCAACCAAGTAAAGTGCAACCACTAAAGTAAAAGTCGGTTAAATCTAAATATTTTTCCTTAGCGTTGTATGATAGTTCGTTGATGACTAACTCACAAGACACTTTTGTACCATTCTTTCTACGGATAATATCTGCAGCTTCGGTGTACTGTTCTGGAATAACGCTGTATGCCATAACATAAGTCTTGTCCATTTCCTTGTCATATTCAAGCCATGGATCATCTGCCGTAAAACAACCAACCTGCTTTTCAATATAATTAATTTCAGATTCGCCATCTTTGTTTTCTACTACTTCTATATTATGCGCATAGAAATCCTTGGTCCCATCTTCAAGCTCATGAATGTGTGCAAGAATAGGTCTGTATTTCAAAGTGGGCATTCCTTTTTCCATGTTGTCCTTGGAAATAAATGAACCATTACGGTTCAATTCAGTATGACACACTTTTAGTTTTAATTTTAGCAACCCTGGCATGCTATCATCTTCTTTTGCAAAAACGCCAGGGACGGAAACAACAATAGGTGTTTTTGTCTCTTTTGCATTAAAATTTACATTCTTATTTTGTTCAACAAAAAACTTGTACAAATCATCAAAAGTTAAAATTTTAGCCATATTCATCCTCCTTTCTTTAGAATTCAAGAATACGCCTATATATCAAAAAACTAGTACACTTGTATACACTAGCTTTTTAACATCAATATTTTCAAAATTAAAATGTTTTGGGGCCATGTTCATAAATGTGTACATTCCATTCATGTTAGACACAAGATTAAAGCCACTTGCAATCAACTGATTTGCAGTGTCAACATCTTGTACAATTATAAATTTGTCATTATTCATATACATCGCTCCTTTACTTCTTGTTCTTCTCTTTGTCTTTGGTTTCAGATCCGGCATCAGTTAACTCACCATTGTCTTTAGTAGGTGCGCCACCAGTATCAGATCCCGCAGATTGTGTGTGAGCACTAACAAGCGGATGTATAAACTTTGTAACAGAGAATCCAAGTTTAGTTTCCAACCAATCAGAAGCAATAGTTTCTATTGGATCATATCCAAGCAGCATCATGTATTCCTGTTTGACGGGTAACCCAAGTGAAGCTGCCTTTTCAATCTGATTAATTCTATCTTCCTTAGTGTAGATAGTAGTGTCTATAAATTTTATATACGCAAGACTATTTGGAAACTGCATCAAAATACGCTCATTAACAAATGCCTCAATCTGCTTCATAATTCCACGAGTAGCCATCAATGCATCAGAAAGCATACTCATCTTCACAGAACTTGCGCCAGTTAAACGGCTACTATCAAAAATCTGAGAAATACCAGTTTGCTCCATTAAGTTCTGATAACTATCTGCTATAGCATTGGTGTCAGATGTGGCATTCTTATCAAATGAAATACTGTCAACATCCATACCAGGGGATAGAATCAATCCAATTTCTGAAGGCAATGACTCCTGAGCCAAAGCAAAAAATTTCTTAGCAAGATTCAAGTTCAATGCAAAATCGTCTGGATTTGAACTATTAAGTAGCGGGATCTTCATGACCAGCAACTTATAAATATCCAAGGAGTCCTTAACGGCTACCAGCGCCTGTAAATCAATCAAGTCAATAAGGCCCTCAAACAGTGAAGCAAATGGGCTAATAACTAAATCAATATCAGCAAGGTCAATTTTAAACGCTCTTGCTGTGTCAAGCTCCTGCCATTTTAAAGAAGAATCTCTTTCAAATTTATTATATTTCTGTTTATATTCCTTATCCCATACATCCAAATAAAATGCATTTGTTCCTCTAAAGAAAGAAAAATCAAACGCAACATGTAATAGTCCATTGTAGCCAACAGACGCAACCTTACAGTATTGTGAATCTAATGGCATTAAATACATAGTGCCATCATCGTCCTGATATGGTTGAAAGTATACGATACCTTCTCGCCACGCCGTCACTAATAGCTTAAACATATTAAGTTCAAGATTCATTTTGCGCACAAATCTGCACGCATCTTCATAATCTTGCAATAAAGATTCTTCGTCATTATCCTCTACAAGACTAAAATCTAAATTAATTTTGTAAGCACTAAAGTCGGGAAGGCTGGCAAAATAATTTACAATTCTTCTTAGAGGAAATGAAAGTGTATATAAAAACTTAGCTAAGTTTCTCAAAGACGCTTGGGAGCTTGATGCGTAAGGGTTTTGCAAGTATGAACGCAATGTCTCTTTGCTAAATACTGTCCACACCTTGGTTGAATTGGATGTTAAATCAACTAGCTTCAATACATCGTCTACTGCCTTTGCGTATTGCTTCATAGTCTCTAGACTTTCAACAAACTTAATATTCTCAAGTTCTGATTTCTTATTTTTATTTTCGGCCATTTCTTCACCTTCCTTCCTTAGTCAAAATAGCTATGTGTAGCTTTAGGTTTTTTAAAATCAAAAAATTGCTCTAATTCGTTGTGGTCAACTTTTCTTGTAACCAAATGTTCTCTACGTAGCTGTTGTAAAAAATGACATGCCATAACAAAAACATATGCACGGTCATCATTCAACTTATTACTAACAGCGGGTGCGAGGTCAAATCTGTCATTGCCAGATGCCTGTTTAAACCGATAAATATTAACTAATTCGGTCTTCATTGCATCTATCTGCTTTAGCGCAACCTCTTCATCTCTATTTAGGTCGTACTTCTCACGAACAATTTCGATTCCTTTTTTAGATAACTCTTTATATTCTTTTTCTGATGGGTCTTTATCTCTGATTGTTTTTTGCCCCGTCTTTGTATTTAGTTCATATGTCAGCGTAATATATCCACGATTGTCATATTCGGCAGGCCATTCTACCAAATTCAAATTAATCATTTCAATTGCCGCTTTATACATTTCCACCTTATATTTAGATGGCTGAATTAATATCAATTTATCGGTAATAGCATTAGGGTATAATCTAACAGCCTCTGGGCTATATTCTTTATCAAGCAAGCCACGATGGATGTTTCCATCTTTGTCTTGCCAATCCTCCCACAAGAAGTCGCTAGTTTGCACACCTGCACCACCAGAACCGGCGTCAATTCCGACTCTTAGTATGTTCTCATAATCTGCATATCCATCGCCATTATAAGTTAAAATTAAGTTTTTCAACTCTTTAACCTGATTTGGAGTTGTCATTGGTGTTTTCTTTTTCTTTTCAACGTCAATGAGGTTAACAACATTTTGTATTCTCATTTTCCAACCAACAACCGGATCTTTATAGTATTCTGCGCAAAGTATCACAGAATTGTCCTTGCTTCTTGCAGGGTCATAAAATAGTCCCCACTTGCCGCCATTATCATTTTCTAATTTTGGAGGCTTGACGCAAGAGTTTCTAATAATATCTGCACGCTTTATGATTTGCCCATCGCCGCCCTCAGAGGTGAATATGTTTTTATACTCTCTGAGTGCCGCTTCTTTATCTTCACGCATAGCCTGATCAACTTTTTCTTGAGTTAAAAGAGGAACAGGCCATAGTTTATTGTGAACAGTTGCATTAATAATTACATCGCAAGATATATCTGCGCAGAAGTATCTTTTATCTCCTGCAAACATACGGACTGAAAATTCTCTATACTTCTTGAAAAAGTACTGGTCAGTTCTACCAGCAGAAGAACAGTAAAGTAATTGGTTTGGAAATGGGCTAGGTTCTGCCAAAATATCTTCTGCATTATAATCTTTACCCATTTTAAACTCAGAG
>JAFYPY010000164.1 GCA_017547345.1 Bacillota bacterium
CCATTACCCATAAGTGTATATTTCAAATCGTTTTTGAAAATAGCAAGTCCGTTTGCTACTGTTTCGCCTACACTTGGAAGTCTTCCAACTTTATTCTTTATGAAGTTTTTAGCTCCCAAATACCCTTTTGAAGTTCTAATGTTTCTTAAATACTTTGATAAACTCCCTGTATTTGGCGATATGGACATACCATTGTCGTTTAGTACAACAATGACTTTTGAATGGCTGTCTCCAATATTATTTAGTGCTTCAAAGGCCATACCTCCGGTTAAGGAACCATCACCTATTACAGCAATAACTTCGTGATTTTCGTTCTTTAAGTCACGAGCGGCGGCAAGCCCTGCGGCAGCAGAAATTGAGACACTACTGTGTCCTGTGTCATATGCATCATGTGCACTTTCTTTAGCTTTTGGAAAACCACTTAATCCATCAAGTTTTCTTAATGTGTCAAATTCTTTTGCTCTTCCGGTAAGGATTTTGTGAACATAAGCTTGATGACCAACGTCCCAAATAATTTTATCCTTTGGGCTGTCAAAATGCTTATGCAGAGCAAGTGTTAATTCGACAACTCCAAGATTTGATGCCAGATGTCCTCCGTTTTGTGCAACCTTATCAATCAGGAATTCCCTAATAGCATAAGGTAACAGTTCCAATTCTTCTTTAGACATTTGCTTCAAATCTTCTGGAAAGTTATATTCAGTAATATTTTTTATCATAATGTCAATATCATAGACAATAATTGCCTAATTTTCTCCTATTTTGTGCGTTTTGAAAGATCTAAAACAAGATTGTTAAAAAACTCTGCATTGTCGTAATAGTGTGCTATTGCTTCAAGAGCATTGTTTGTTAGTTCATTTAGTCTTGCTTTAGCTGCTTCAAGTCCGTTGTTTAATATATATGTACTTTTGTGCTTTTTTTCATCAGAACCAGCTTCTTTTCCTAGTTCTTCGGTAGTACCAATTACATCTAGAATATCATCTGCAATCTGGAAGGCTAGACCAAGATTTTCGCCATATTTAGTGAAGTCTTCTAACATCTCAGGTGTAGGATTGCCAAGATGCAAGCCGGCTTTGATGGCGGATGTAAATAAAGCACCGGTTTTATTCAAGTGAATGTATTCAAGCATTTCGTTAGAAGATGGCGCATTTTCAGATTCTATGTCGGAAATCTGGCCGGCAATCATACCTCTAACTCCTGCACCTTTTGCTATTTCATTACATGCTTTTATTCTTTTTTTGATTTTTTCTGGAGAATCGAAGTACAGCATCATATCTTTTACTGCTGCTTCAAAGGAGCAATTCAATAAACCATCACCTGCTAAAATGGCATGTGCTTCTCCATATACTTTGTGATTTGTTGGAAGTCCTCTCCTCAAATCATCGTTATCCATTGCAGGTAAATCATCATGAATAAGAGAATATGTATGTATGTATTCTATTGCGCAGGCATAAGGAAGTGCTTCCATAATATTGCCTCCTGCGAATTCACAAGCAGCAAGAAGCATAACAGGTCTAATTCTTTTTCCTCCTGCCATTAAACTATATTTCATAGATTCATATAAAGAGATGCTTTTGTTATCGATATTGGGTATAAAGTCCATTAAGTGTTCTTCAACTAAAGACTTATATTCATCAAAAGTTCTATCCATTACTGTCTAGTCCTCCTCTCTTTTAATAACCTCTATACTCTGCTTTGTATTGTTAAGGATTTCATTGCAAATTTTATAGCATTCGATACCTTCTTCATAACACTTTATTGCCTCTTCAAGGCTGGTGTCTTCTTGTCTAATTTTATTTGCCATATTTTCTAATTTTTTTAAGGATTCTTCAAAGTTCAACTCAATCACCCTCCTTAACTATATTTGTCATTGTAAACTCTACTATACCATCTTTTAAGTGCAACTTATATGTTGTGTCTTGTTTAATTTCATTAGTTGAAGAAATGACCGTTCCATCTTTATCCTCTAAAATTGCATATCCTTTTGAAAGAATATTAGATGGATTATTTTCTTCAAGTGTGAGTAAAAGTTGTTCAAGTTTATGACTGTATTTATCTATTCTTGCAGTTATAAACTGCTTCATATCATTTAAGTATTTTTCACATAGAAGAGATGAGAAGGCCAATTTATTATTCAAATCAGAGACCATTCCAATCTTAATTGAGTCGATCCTTTCAGAATATAAACTATCATCTGGAGTTGCCTTCTCTGCTGCAGCTGTAGGTGTTTCTGCCCTTAAATCTGCCACAAAATCACATATTGTAAAATCTATTTCATGGCCCACAGCACTAATGATAGGGACCTTAGATGCGAAGACTGCTCTTGCCAATATTTCCTCGTTAAAAGCCCATAAATCTTCTGTAGAACCACCACCACGTCCTAAAATTAAGACATCTAAATCATTGTATTTGTTATTGATAAATTCCAAAGTCTTGGCTATGTCTCTTGCGGCTTCTGGTCCTTGGACTAAAACAGGAAAAATATAGACATCTACCATCTTGGTTCTGCTCTTTATAATTTTCAAAATATCTCTTACTGCAGCACCTGTTTCAGAAGTAACTATTCCAATTTTTTTTGGAAACTTTGGAATGGGCTTCTTGTATTTGGAATCAAATAGCCCTTCACTATCTAATTTTTTCTTTAGAAGTTCAAAGGCCATAGATAGATTTCCTTCTCCGGCAACTTCTATACTTCTGACAAATAGTGTATAAGTTCCCCCTTTTTTATACACATTTATATATCCATGTATTATTACTTCGAGTCCGTCCCCTAATGCGTAATTTAGATTTCGCACATAAGTAGACGGTAAAAAGCAGTTAATTTTAGAAGTTTCATCTATTATTGAAAAATATACATGACCACTGCTGTGAAATTTTAAGTTGGAAATTTCGCCAGTAACGGAAATATTTCCAAGTAATGGATCGGTCATTAAAACTCTGCTAATATACTCATTAAGTTGTGTTACACTTACAGGTTTTAGAGCCATATGTTTTTTCCTCCAAGGAGTGCGATCCCAATTGCATTATCTTGAGACAATCTTGAATCTCCAAAAACTATATTTATATCCTTAGGCAAGTTGTTTCTTAAATAGTTGCGGAGGTAACCGCTACTTGATACTCCTCCTGCAAATAAGAAATCATTGATTGAATATTTTTTGTTGATATGCATAACCATATCCAAAATCGAGGCCGAAATTTTTACAAATAATTCTGCGACTAGTTCGTCTGCTGGCACTTTGCTTATTAAACGCTGTGCCTGCGTTTCTATTCCGGATAGATTTACAAAGCCATCATTAACTTTAACTTTTGAAAGATTCTTATTACTGCTTCTACCAAATAAAGCTATTTCGTCCAATTCTTCACCACATGGAAAATGTAATCCAAGGGAAACTCCTATCCTGTCAATTACCTGTCCATAAGCTAAATCTTTAGTTCCACCTACAAGCTGAAAAGTTTGATTGTCCCAATCCACTAACAGCGCTTCACTTGTTCCTCCACTGAAATGAAATGATACAAGCTTGTTTTTATCTCTAAATGATGAATAAAACTTTACTGCTTCAATGTGTCCTTCCTGATGAGAATATTCATACAAAGGAATTCCTAAAGAACTGCTTAGAGTTTGTGCAAAAGCCTCACCTGCCATAAAAACAGGCATATAGGAACCTTCTATTGGCCTTGGTTTAGTTGAAACAGATATGCAGGATAAGTTTTCTCTAATGTTTGGAAGGGAAAAAACTTCTTCAATTACTTTTGGAAGTTTCTTTACATGCTGAAAAAAGGCGTCAGATTGTCTAAGCCCCCTTTCCCCTTCTTTTACATATAAAAAATTTTGACTATTTAGCAGAATATTACCTTCTTCATCGACAACAGCAACTGACGTCTTATAATTGCTTGTATCAATTCCAAGAGATAGTCTTTTTTTAATCATATTAATCGATATTCTTCAGTATTGCGTTGATAAACTTTGAAGAACTGTCAGTGCCGTAGGCCTTTGCAAGTTCTACTGCTTCATTGATAGCAACTGCCTTTGGAATATCATCCATATACTTGATTTCACAAGTTGCAAGTCTTGCAATAGCAAGGTCTGTTTTAGGCATTCTAGTAACAGGCCAACCAACTGAGTTTGTATTTAATGTTTCATCGATTGCTTCAATGTTTTCGCATAGCTTTTCGATAACTGTTTTTACATACTCTTTCTGGTTTGCCATTTCTTCATATTTTGGAAATTTAATCAATGCTTCAGGTGCGAAGTCCTTGTGAATTTCCATATGGAAAATTACCTGCATTGCAAATTCTCTAGCGTCTTTTCTGTTCATATTATCTCCCATTTTTCTTTGGTAACGTTACTCCCTGAATGTGGATATTAACTGCACCAATTTTTTGGTTTATAGTCTTTTGGACTTGTTCTTTAATTGCAGATTGTATGTCCCATGCAAGCTGGGGAATATTATAACCATAATCAGCTACGATATATACATCGATTACATATAAGTCATCTTTATTTTTAGAAACTTTAATTCCTTTAGACTTATCACCTTTGCCGACTATTTTTTTTGTAATATTATCTGCAAGGTTATCAGTTAAGTGATTCACACCTGAAACTCCTAAAGTCGCATTTATAGCGGTAAGAGTAATCAATTCTTCTGATATTTTGCTTAAAGATTGCTTCTCAGACATATCATCACCTCGTTATAAAATTATAACAGATTAGAGTAGCCTTTTCAACTTTATTACATTAAAATAGCCCATGCTATACGCATAGGCTATAAGGATTTTTAGTATTTAATAAATATATATGCAATAACGATTATAAAGAAAATTGAAGTAATCGTTAGCATTATTCCAATTGGTTTATTTAATACATCATCGTCTTCCATACCATCAAATTCAGGTCTTTCTATGTCAAATAGATCGTTAAGTAAATTGTAATGGTCTTTTAAGTAGTACTTACCTTTTTCTACCATTGTACTCATAGACTTACCTGCTGCAAGTCTAATAGAGTCTACAAATTTAGAAAGATATAAGATGCTGTATTTTAGAGGTTTTCTATAGAACCAGTCTGTATCTAGAGTGATTTTTGCTTTTGGCATCATGTGTTCTAAGTACATTACAAATACAATAATTGCACCTGCAAATAGCTGGATGTACTGAGTAACATGATCAACAGTAAATGGATGTCCATCTGTACCAAATGGAGATAATCCATAAACAATTCCCGGGAAAACGCCGGTAACTACACAGCCTGAAGCACCAAGAATCATTGCAATCTTGCGGTTTAGAGGCACCATGTTTTCATTAACATCTAAGTTGTTGTCTGATTTTCCCCAGAAAACAAAGTAGTTAATTTTAAGTGTGATTGACATTAATGTACCTACACTTGCAAGCATTAATAATAGCTCTGCCCAGTGGAATCCACTTTCTGCAACTGTATTCATAACAACAGATTTGCTGACAAAACCGTTTAATAGCGGGAAGCCTGCAATTGCCATGGATGCAATAGCAAAACATGTAGAAGTAATTGGCATTTTCTTGCCAAGACCACCAAGCTCGCTGATTTTTCTCTTTCCTGTTACAGCGATTAATACGCCAGAA
>JAFYPY010000165.1 GCA_017547345.1 Bacillota bacterium
CCATACAATCTTCCAATCAGACAGATGTTAAAAGAAGCAGCGTCTAGATTCGGAGCATAGGATTATCAAATATTGTACAACAACTCGCATAAAAGAATATTTACTAAAAAACGGCTATGATTATAGCCGTTTTTTGATGTTAAATTATTCTATTTTTCCTAAATGTACGATGAAACCACCTGCAAAATTATCTTTTGTTTTGTTTGTTACACCGATTGCAACTAAATTCAAGTCAGGATTATCTTCAAGTAGGCTTGAACACATTGTGTACTGAGGCATATTTTCTGTATCCAATGTATTTGTCTTATACTCGAAATATGAGTTTGTAAAACTTTCTGCAAGAGCAGAACTTTTTTCATTCATCTTATAAATTGGATAGGAATTTGTTTGAGTGTATTCAATATCAGTCAAAGCACAAATTGTCTGATAGGAATCGTTTAGTTCAGTTAACTTTTCTTCATCATATCCGCTGGATATTAATGTGACTTTAGCTGTGCCTGATGTAACATCTAATAAAGTGATATATGAGTAGGCAATAGCATTATCATCATCATCCTTTTCGTATATTCCCGTTGGTGCAGTATATAGTAAGCTGATTAGGCTTTCAGTTACTTCGGAATCTATAACTTCGTAAGGCATATCCACAACTTCGTATGTGTAAGTTAATTCTGGATATTTTTTGCCGTGTTTGTCCATAAATGTTTCTATGGAACTATCCAATCTAGATTCGACCTTTTCTGTAGCATCTTCGCTCACGACAATTGTGATGGAAGCTTCTCCTGGAGTAAGTGAAGGGTTGTTCCCTCCTGTAAATTCAACTAAGTCGAATAAAACAGATTTTGACTTGAAGGTTGCAAGTAGATTGCCAAGAGTTTCAATAGGGCTAACCACAGTGGCATTTTTGTTTGTAAGAGGCTGGCTAGGAAGTCCTGTTATACTTACTTTGTATGCCTTGTTATATGAAGGACTTGCTGTGTAGATTTCTCTTGTGAACTCGTATTCAGCGATTCCAGCAGAGGCGGATACGATCTTTGATGAGGTATCGTTTCCTAGATAGAAAACTTCTGCTGCTTCATTCAAATAGGATTCAGGAACATTGTGACCTGCATCTCTATTGCCATTCTCCTCTGAAACAAAGATGATGTTGTATTCACCGTGCGGACTATCATCTCTTGCTAAAGTAAGGGCGGAAACGATGCTGTTAGTATAGTTTTCAATGGATGAATAATCATATCCACATAAAATTAGTGTAGGTTTTCTATCTTCTAGACCCTCGCTAGCTTCAAAGGAATAAATCACGTTCCCGTTTTGGTCAGTGGTAACATCTATGCCTTTGTTTTCTGCCCAGTTAACAAGATAGTTTGCAACTGATGCTTGATCTTCCATTTGATGGATGGAGTCTCTAAAATCTGTCTTGTATGTGTTAGCTCTGTTTTCGATTTTTTCGTGTAAAGATTGGCCGTTGTTGTTGCCAAGGACAAAAATAAATATTGCAGCAATTATCAGGGCAACTACTATAAGCGCACCTACTATAATTGCAATCATTCTTTTCTTATTTTTCATTTTAGTTCCTCTTTGTCTTAACTAAGGTATTTGCATTTAATTGCACAAAAATATATAATATAATAACATAAAATTAATGAGAAAAACAGTATTTCATTAAAAATTCATATAAATGTAATTGTTGAGAAATAGTTTAGTTTATATAAGGGAGAACAATCATGGAAAATAACAGATTATTTTTAAGAGATAGCACTTTTGAAGACTGCATGCAATTTGCACAATGGGAAACCGACCCAAAGGTTACTGAATTTTTTACTATCAATGATGGAAGAGATTATGAAGAAATAACGAGGGAGTTTTTTGAAAGGGAAGGGGATCCGACTCAGAAGCAGTTTACCGTATGCTTAAAGGAAGATAAAAGTGCCATAGGACGAATATATATAAGTAGTATTAATAGTCATTACGATTCTCTCGACATATCAAGAATATATATAGCAGATGTAAATAATAGAGGGAAGGGTTACGGAAAGGAAGCATTACTTCTTGCATTAAAATGGGCTTTTGAAGAAAAACATGTTGAAAGAGTAACTTTGGACCACTTTACCGGTAACGAGATTGCAGGATCTTTGTATGAAAAAGTGGGATTCAAAAGAGAAGGCGTGATGAGACACGGTGGAAAGAAAAATGGAAAATATGTGGATTTACACCTAATGTCCATACTTCGCAATGAATATTTTAATGATTGATTTGACTGGTATAAAATAACATTATAAAAGGGCCAAAAATAATTAGATAAAATGTCAACTATATATTTGACATTAGTGTTATTTGTGGTATAGTAATAAAGGCAACACAATATATAGTGTTGCCTTGAATTTATTATAATTGAAAACAAACCGTTAATGTTATAGAAGTGACAGAAGCAAGATTACAGAAGCAAGATTAAGAAAAGGAGTACCAAATGACTAATATCAAGAAGATCATTAAAAGAGATGGCAGAATGGTAGATTACGATGTAGAAAAAATCGCAGAAGCCATCTTTAAGGCAGCACAGGTTCTTGGTGGTAAGGATAGAGATATGGCAAAATACCTTGCCAGACAAACAGAAGTATATCTTTTAGAAAGATGTCATACCGCTACTCCGTCCGTAGAGCAGATTCAGGACGCAGTAGAAAAGATTTTGATTGAAAATGGTCACGCTCGTACTGCAAAGGAATATATCCTATATAGAGCAGAACGTACAAGAGCGCGTGATATGAATACAAAACTTATGAAGATTTATGAGGATCTTACATTCAAGGATGCCAAAGAAAACGAAGTTAAGCGTGAAAATGCGAACATCGACGGCAACACTGCTATGGGCACTATGTTAAAGTATGGTTCTGAAGGTGCAAAAGAATTCTACAAGATGTATGTAATTGACCCAAAACATGTAAAGGCACATGAAAATGGTGATATTCATATTCACGACATGGACTTCTATACTCTTACAATGACATGCTGCCAGATCGATTTAGTGGAACTTCTAAAGGGTGGCTTCTCAACAGGGCATGGTCATTTGAGAGAACCAAACGATATTGAAAGCTATGCAGCACTTGCTTGTATTGCTATTCAGTCTAACCAAAACGACCAGCATGGAGGACAGTCTGTGCCTAACTTTGATTATGGTATGGCACCGGGTGTTCGCAAATCCTATAAGAAGATGTATTGGATGAATGTTGGTAAGATGCTTAACATTTTACACGATATTGAAGATGGTGTTGAAATGGTTAAGACTTTCGGAAAGAAAATCGAAGAAGAACACGGCGTATATCCATGTATGGCATGGGATAATAACTACAAGGAACTTGAACTTGAAGAGTTAAAGAAATATATCTCTGAAGAAGAAGCTCTAAAAATTCAGGATAAGGCTGTAAAATATGCTAACAAGGAAATCAGAAGGAAGACACATCAGGCTATGGAAGCATTTATTCACAATTTGAATACAATGCATTCAAGAGCTGGTGCACAGGTTCCTTTTAGTTCAATTAACTATGGTACAGATACTTCTCCAGAAGGAAGACTTGTTATGGAATCAGTATTA
>JAFYPY010000003.1 GCA_017547345.1 Bacillota bacterium
TCAACATAACCAGGTCCTTTTAACCATTTTGTGATATACGGCATTCTCTTTGGACCATCTACGATAGTATCGTAAAGCTTGATCCAGAAAGGTGAAACGAATGCGCAACCACAAATTAATGCTCCACCATAAACAAGTAGATAGAAGAAAATCTTGTTCTGTGGACATAATCCATAAAGTGGCGCTAATACACCAGATGTAAATAAGAAGTAGAAACCGATTACTGATACTGCGATTGCAATGTAGTAAGGTACTTTGTTTTCCTTGTTCTTAAATACAAGTGAAAGGATTGCAAACCACGCTGTAACTAGGCAGCCAATGAATCCAACATATAATCCGTAGAATTGGATTACGTATCTAAGTGTTAAGTGGAAAATATATACCGGCATTGTGTTACTTCCTACGAAAGAAATGAAGTTCTGCTTTGATGGAATAACATTAATTGCGAATATAATCCAAGCACTTGATAAGAAGAAGATTCCAATTCTTCCTAAAGTATCCTGCCACCACAACATGTCAAAGCTATGTACGGATTCTCTTAATAAGTACCAACCAACATTTGGACCCCACTTACATAATGCAACAGAAATTAGTACTAGCACTACACCCATAATAGCTAAAACCACCGGGTGTTTCTTTAGTTGCTGTAGCCATGCAAGTCTTTCCTTGGAGCAATAATATCCAAGTAAGAAGAACGGGAAGTAGGAAACTGCTCTGCCAAGAGACATGAAGTCTGCCCATTCATGAACCTGTCCTGCAAGTAGGTATAAGAAAATGCTTAGCGGTAATAACCACTGGAACTTCACCATATCTCTAAGGAAATATCTGTAGAAAAATAGTGCAAATAAGAACCACAATGCAAATGGCGGTGTTAAATAGCTTAGATGCGCATTTCCAAAGAACAGATATCTAATGATGAAGTAGAAAGTTGTCCATACTAGATACGGCCACATGAATGTGCCAAACGCTGTTTCTCTTGCTCTATCCGGCTTCTTTGAAAAATATCCAGATAAGAACATAAACGCCTGCATTACGAATACATTGATTGTAATGTAAACCCAGCCTGCAAGTGAATCCTGTGGGAAGCCTCCACCTAAGTATAAAGAGGAATACAGGTTTCCTGACATCTTAGTAAAATGTGACATCGGAATAGAAAGCATCAAAAGCCCTCTAAACGTGTCAAACATATAGTCTCTTTGTTTGATTTCTCCCATTTTTTCTCCTTAATTATATAATAAATTAACTAATCTAGTGTTTATACGTAAAACGACCTATATATTTTAACACAGCATCTCAAAAATTACAATTTCAATTAAGGGCTAATTTTCAACATTTAGATACCTTTTTTCGACATTTACTAACAAAAGTCCTTGCCTTTATTTCGAATACAATTAATATGAGCATAAATAAGTATGTTAGGAGGATAGGTTATGGAAAAGGATAAATATATTGAAGATATAGACAGTCTATATGTTAGCGAAACTGCTATGAAGTATTTAGCAAAAAGCCAAGGCGAATACACAGTAGATGACTATTACGCCTTGCCTGATGATGTAAGAGTGGAACTCATCGATGGTGTTATATACGATATGACAGCACCTTATACAGACCACCAGATTATTACAGGGTATATTTATGCGACTCTTTACAATCACGTAAAAAAGAATAAAGGAGCGTGTAAAGTTTTTACGGCACCGGTTGATGTTCAGCTAAATAGAGATAATCGAACTATGCTTCAGCCAGATGTTTTTGCAATTTGTAACAAGGATATTCTCACAAAAGAGAATATTTTCGGCGCGCCTGATTTTATATTGGAGGTGCTCTCAAAATCTACAAGAAATAAGGATATGGTAATCAAGCTTAATAAATATAGAGACGCAGATGTCAAGGAATACTGGATGATAGATATTGACAAACAGTTTGTACATATCTACGATTTTGCTAACGATTCTTATATCACAAAAAACTTTAATGACAGCCACCAAATCACGGTTTTCGAAGTACCATGCACAATAGATTTCAAAGAGATGTATCAAGAGCTTCTTTCTTACTACGAATAAAAGCCACTCTCGCGTAAAAATAATGAATGCTCATAACAAATATGGGACTGCATTATAGCAGTCCCACCATCTTATTAATCTCTATTTCCCTCGTCTGCATCCTCTTCAATAAACTGTGACACACCTTCACCAAAGATAACCCTAATTACACCTTGTGGCACATTAGCATACACCTTCGCGTGCTTTCCTTTAGACTCCGCAGCCTTTTCAATCAAATCTAGAAGTTCCTTTAAGACATCCTTTGACAGATAGCCACCTCTCCAGTGGAAAGTAAGAGTCTTCCCCTTCTTAACGGCCTGAAGAGCCCGTTTTTCAACATCTTCCACTTTTGTAAAAGACATCTTTTTCTTCTTGTAATAGAAGCTGTCTCCGTCATCGCACTTTGGCATCTCCCAAATTACCGGCTCGTGATCTCTAAAAATCTGCTTGTCGCTGAGCATAAAATAGTCATATCTAACTTCTTCATCTTTCCCGAGAGAATTGTCAAAGGTTGCGTCCATATGATAATATTTGCCGTCGATTTTAACCACATTCCAAGCGTGACGGTATTTGATTCCCTTTTCAGGATTAGCTTCAGAGATTGCAATAGCACACCATATTCCAAGCTTATCGCAAAGTATTTTAACCGTCTTAGAAATACCTTCGCAAACACCTACGCCCTGACCAAGTGGGCCGATAATTTCATGAGAATACTGTTTCTTAAGCTTGTCATAATGGACATTTTCGCATATAAAATCATGGATATATTTAAGTTTCTCTTCCTGACTAAGATTCATTGCAGGCCTTGCAAGCTTTTCAACTCTAGCATCCATTGCCTGCTGATGGCTCTTTACCTTTTTCTTGTCGAAAAGATACTCGGCCTTGACCTCAACTTCGCTGGAATTATCATAGTATTTGTACTTAATTCCAGACGAGTAGAAAACCTCAGGATGGTCCAGCCTCATTAAGAAATGGATATCAAAAATATCCCTGCCCTCTAGTAAAGGCACATTAAAACTGGGAGATAATGATTTTAGCCCCTCTTCTATTGAAAAATAGCATGATTGCTGCTGTTTATTTAGTTTTGAAAAATAATGTGTCGTAATCATGGCTACATTATACCATAATCTATCATATATTGTCATATATTGTCATATTGTGTTGGAATTTGAAGCCAAAATGGGTTATAATGGGTTATAAAGTAAAGGAATATCACACATAAAAGATCACACGCAAAAGGAGATTTAAGATGAGCATTCTAGTAATCGGAGCGGTTTTCGTAGATATTAAGGGTTTCCCTTCAGATTTATATATTCCAGAAGGAAGAAACGTAGGTAGAATTGA
This sequence comes from Bacillota bacterium, assembly GCA_017547345.1. The sequence goes on from JAFYPY010000003.1 coordinate 3,384, forward strand.
GTATATCCACGGCGGCGTTGCTCGTAACGTAGTAGAAGATATTGCAAATGTTGAATTAAAGCCTACTTACCTTGGAATTGTGGATGACACACCGCTTGGAAAAGACGTAGTAGAAAAGCTAAAAAAACATAAAGTTAATACGGACTATATGTTGACAATCCCTGATGGCATGGGCACTTGGCTTGCAGTATTTGATAATAACGGAGATCTTGCAGGATCTATTTCAAAGAGACCTGTACTTCTCCCAATTTATGATCTTCTTGAAGAAAAAGGAGATGAAATCTTCGAAAATACGGATTCTGTAGTTTTAGAAGTTGACATTGACCTTCCTATCGTGAAAAAGGTAATTGAACTAGCTAAGAAGCACAACGCAAAACTTTTTGGACTGGTATCAAATATGGGCATCGCTACAAAGAGAAGAGATTTGCTTCAAAACTTTGACTGTTTTATCTGCAACCAGCTTGAAGCCGGAATCTTCTTTGCAGACGATTACACAGAGAAAACTAGAGAAGAATTACAGGAAATCTTAGAAATCAAAGTTAAGGCAGCGAA
>JAFYPY010000166.1 GCA_017547345.1 Bacillota bacterium
ATCACGGCTTCCTGTGCGATCTGGATATCAGTTTTGAATTCCATCGTTTCGTTCCTCCGTTTTTATAAGTCTAAATTTTTTAGGAATGTCTTTCTGTGAATCGGTGTTATACCGTGCTCACTGATTCCTTCGTAATGGGCTTTAGTCCCATACCCTTTATTACTATCAAATCCGTAATATGGGTATTCTTGATGATATTCCATCATCATCCTATCTCTTGTTACTTTTGCAATTATTGATGCAGCAGCAATGGAGAGACTCTTAGCATCGCCCTTAATAATAGATGACTGAGAAATTCCCAGATCCTTAATTTCAACTGCATCAAACAGTACATGATTTACTGTTTTACCTGTCTTTTCCTCTAACATCTTATTTGCATTTTCAAGAGCTTCTTGCATGGCTTTTTTAGTTGCCTGCAAGATATTAATTTCGTCTATTAGATTATTATCTGCTATTCCAACGCCTGTTGCAAGTGATTTATTTAAAATTTCTTTAAAAAGTTCTTCTCTTCTTTTTTCGGAAAGTTTTTTAGAATCGTCTACACCAATAACATCGAAATCTTCTGGCAAAATGGCGCATGCCGCAACAACCGGTCCTGCAAGGGGTCCTCGTCCTGCTTCATCTACACCTGCCACAATGATAGTTTCATCTTGACGATATTCGTCATCGAATGCCATCATCATACTGTGTTTTTCTTGCATTTTTGCAAGTCTTTCTGCTTTAGTCATAGTCTTTAAGCCTTTTCTAAAGTTATATTTCCAATTACTCCGCCTCTAAACTCGTCTAAAAGAGTTTTGCCGCATCTTTCGTAATCAATTCTCTTACCTGGCAAAATAAAACCTCTTTTCCTTGAAATATTCTCCATATTTTCAAGGGCATCATCTGTAAGTTCATCAAGTTTATATCTAGTCATTAATTCATTAGGATATTCAACCTGAAGAACTTTGATAAGTTCAAGTGCTAAGGATGCTACATCTAGGATTTCGTCCTTGATTGATCCACAAAATGCTAAATTCAAACCAACATGAGGGTCTTCAAACTTTGGCCATAAGATACCTGGTGTATCTAAAAGTTGCATACCGTTTTCAAGTGTAAGCCACTGCTTGCCCTTTGTTACACCTGGTCTATCACCAGTTTTCGCACTCTTTTTTCCTGTCATTCTGTTGATAAGTGATGACTTCCCTACATTTGGAACACCAACAATCATCATTCTAAGAGGTCTTTTTCTTATCTGTCCTTCGTTCTTCTTGTCCTGAAGCCCGTTAAGAACCTTATACAGTTGAGGAACGCCTTGTCCTCTCATACAGTTCATCTGAAGAACTATATTGCCGTCTTTCTTAAACTTTTCAGTCCAAGCTTCGTTATCCTTAGGGTCGGATAAATCACTCTTGTTAAGAATTATAATTCTCTGTTTATCTTTAACCAACTGGTCAATAATAGGGTTTCTACTTGATGATGGGATTCTTGCATCAACAACTTCTATAACCAGGTCAACCATCTTAAGGTTTGCCTCAATTAGCTCTCTGGTTTTTTTCATATGCCCTGGATACCAGTTAATGTTTTCTACACCCATACCGTACCTACTTTCCTGTTCTAAATTAGTAAAAAGGGGAATCCTCATGGATTCCCCGTAGTAAACTAGTCTCTAGTTTTGATCTTAGCAGCTTTACCTGTTCTTTCACGCATGTAGTTAAGCTTAGCTCTTCTAACAATGCCTTTTCTTGTAACTTCGATCTTTTCGATCTTTGGTGAATGAAGCGGGAATGTCTTTTCTACGCCAACACCAGAAGAGATCTTTCTAACTGTGAAAGTTTCACCGATTCCGCCGTTCTGTCTCTTAAGTACAAAACCTTCGAAAACCTGGATTCTTTCTCTGTTACCTTCTTTAATTTTGATGTGTACCTTTACAGTGTCACCAACACCAAAAGCAGGGATATCGCTCTTTAAGTATTCCTGAGCAATTGATTTCATAATATCCATTATTCTTTTTCCTCCTTCCCTCCAAGACGTTCATGGCTAATTCTCTCTACTTTTCCAGAGGAACGCCCGTAATCAACTCGTATATAATAACATAGAGATATTGGAATTGCAAGGTTTTTTTGGCTTATTTATTAAATTTTTTTATCTTTTTTTGCCTTTTTTGATAGTATCATAAAAACTATAATAATAAAAGAAAAAACCATAATCGTCACAAAAACATATAGCTTTGCATCGTCTCCTGTTTTAGGCATCATTAACTTTCTATATCTTGTAGGAGGTATTTTCTTATCTATCGCTTTGTGTCCCCTCTGATTTTCTATGCTAAAACTTTGTGTCCGATCTGTGTCTAAGACTTCAACTTCTACATCTTCAGCAATACTATATCCTTCTGGCGCCTTTATCTCCTTAATCCAATACTTTCCTACGGGTAAATACGCTATGCACTTAGGCTCTTTTTTAGATATCCACTCTGTAATTACCTCTCCCTCAAAAGTTAATAATTGTAGAACCGCACCCAACACAGGCTCTCCTGTATCAATGTCTATCTTTGATATTTCTACCTTAGTATGGCTATCTTCCATAAGGAATTCTTGAATGTCACCTGTTTCCATCACTTCTATTACTACATCTTCTGCCGTTACATAGCCCATTTCTATGTTTGGCATAACTTCTCTGATGATATACTTACCAAGGCCAACATGCGTTATATTGATTTCACCGTTTTCGTCAGTAAGGTCTGTTAAGATCGCTTTGCCAAGTCTAAGATTATCTTCTTCCTCTATGGGAATTAACGAAAGAAGAGTTCTCGGAATTGCCTTTCCTTTCTCCTTGTCTACTTTCCTAATCTTAATCTTCGTGTAATCATCTTCCATGATATATTCTTGAAAATTTGGAGTATCTAAGACCTCTATCTCCATGTCAGCAGATGCAATATATCCTAAGTCATAATTCGGAATTACCTCTCTCAAAATATATTTCCCAATAGGGATATAGCTGACATCTATTTCTCCGTCATCATTTGTCATTTCTGTTAAAAAAGGTTCTCCTTCCATAAGATTACCTTCATCATCGAATGGAATCAAGGAAAGCAGAGTTCCGGATATTGGTGTCTTTCCATCCTTATCTATCTTTCTTAATTTAATCTTAGTATGGTCCTCCTGCATATTAACCTTTTGTACTTCATCCGTATCCTTTACCGTAAATTTTACATCTTCTGCGGTCACATATCCCTGTTCAATGGGTGCTGATATTTCTCTTATGATATAGTCTCCTTGAGGAATATAGTCACACAGATAAGAATCTTTCCCCGTTATAAAGGTATCCCAAGCTTCTCCTTCCTTTGGATTTCCTTCATCGTCAAGCGGAAAAATGGAAAGTTGCGCGCCCTCTACCACATCTCCTGTAAATAAATCAGTCTTCGTAATTTCTACCTTTGTATGTTCGTCTTCTATAGCAAATTCCTGCATCTCCGGAGTATCAATCACTTCAATCTTCATATCTTCTGCCGTTACATAACCAAGCTCTATATTGGGCCTATCTTCCCTAATAATGTATTTCCCAGCAGGCACATAGATTGATAATATTTCTCCATTCTCGTCTGTTCTTTCCGTTAGGAAGCTTTCCCTTATATTGAGATTACCTTCATTATCCATCGGAATTAAAGAAAGAACCGTATTTGAAATAGGTTCTCCTGTATCCTTATCTATTTTTTTAATCTTAATCTTACTATGTTCGTTCTTCATTTCAATGGTCTGCACTTCAGCTGTATTTTTGATAGTGAAATGTAAATCATCTGCTGTAACATATCCTTGATCAAAAGGTGCCAAAACTTCTCTCAGAATATAATTACCTTGAGGAATGTAATATGCCTTATAAGGAACAGTTGTAGTTGTGAATGTTTCCCAAGTCTCTCCTAGTTTTGGATTTCCTTCATCATCAAGTGGAATGATGGAAAGTTGCGCACCCTCTACTATATCTCCTGTTGCTAAGTCTGTTTTAATAACTTCTAGCTTAGTAAAATCGTTTTCAAGAGTGAATGTTTGTACATCACCTGTTTCTAATACCTCAAAAGTTAAATCTTCTGCGAGTACATAGCCAGGAAGTGTCTCTATTTCTTTAAGCGTATAAATACCTTTTGGAAGCTTATCGAATCTTAATGCTTTATCATCTGTAACCCATTCCTTTACTAATTCACCATTAGCATCAAAAAGCTGAAGCTTTGCACCAGCTAAAAACTCTTTGGTATTCTTATCTTTTTTTTCGATATCTACTTTGATGGTATCATCAATCATTGCCACCTCATGTATTTCTTCTTTTGCCTCGATAGTAAATTTAACATCTTTTGCAGTTACATAACCAGGAGGTGTATACGCCTCATGAAGAATATATTCACCTACTGCAAGACCTTTTACTATATGTTTCTCATTAGTTGTTACCCACTCTTCTACTACATTTCCCTTGCTATCTATAATTTGAAGAGTCGCGCCTACTATAGATTTACCATCTGGATCTACTTTCATAACTTGAGTTGTAATAGGCTTTTCCTCACTTATAACAGAATATTCAAAGTTTGCAGTATTGATTTCCTTAATATATGCATCGACTTCAATAATATCTGTATTTTTAACATATCCTCTAGGTGCCTTAGTTTCTTTAACATAGTATTTACCCGGCTTTAAATCTACAAGTGTGCCATTTCCTTTTCCATTAAGGGTTATTGTCCCAACGGGCTTTGTTAGAGCAGCGTTTGAATAGACTGTGTACTGAGCGCCCTCAAATGTTCCATATCCTTGAGGAACTTTTTCCCCTGTTTCTACATCCACCTTTTGGACTTTTATTGACACTGTCTGCGGATACTCGTTAATGGTTGGTTCATTGTACACAGTTACAGCTGACCCATTGCTCTCTTGTGTGACTTGCCTTAAGAAATGTTCTTTTGATAAGGTATAACCAAAAGGTGCTTTAGATTCATATATTTCGTATGTACCTATTAAAGCAACTGGGGCTCCATCATCATTTTTATATAGAGCATCACCACTTACCTTATATGATTCATCTAAAAGAATACGTCCTAATGAATCGGTTTTAAGAACCCATGTCCTTTTGGGCATTAACCCTTTAACATTATCTACAAGCTCTTTGTAATACTTGATAGTAAATTCCGCATCTGCAATTGGAATACCGGTACCATTTGCATCTTTCTTAGTTAATACAATATTCATTGGGTCAAATGCTGGGTTTTCTTTTGACGTTACAAGAGTTGTTTCATTATCTTTTACTGTTACTGTTTGTACGGTAGGGTCAATAGCAAAACCCTTTGGCGCTGTCACTTCCTTTACATAATATGTACCAACAACTAAGGTCAGCTTGTTTGTGGTGCCATCCGTCTTTGTTGTCAAATAACCGACTCTCCTACTTGGTGTATCTCCTTCTGCACCTCCTTTTGTTGTATATATCCCGTACTTGGCACCTGCAAGGGTATATTGTTCAGGGCATTCTTTAACTAGCCTTTCGTTTTCCGCTATTACTTTCTTTATGGATACATATCCTTTCTGCGGATTTTCAGTCGACTTTACTGTGGCTGTAGCAAGACTCTTAACTGTAACTTTATGTGTCATTACGTCAATTTTCCATCCCTTTGGTGCCTCAGTTTCCTTAACATAGTATGTGCCAGGTGGAAGTGTTAATGTATTAGTTGTACCATCTGCCTTAGTTGTTAGCGTTCCTACAGATGTAGTTAATGATGAATTAGAATATACCGTATATTTAGCACCTGCCAATGAGTAGCTAGTTGACTCACTTCCACTTTTTTCAAGTATCAAATATCCCTTTGATGGAACTTCCTTCGATGTCACAAATGTGGTATTTCCACTTGTTACCGTGACAGTATACACATTTGTATCTCTTTCCCATCCTTTAGGTGCTGCTGTTTCAACTACATAGTATGTTCCTGGTGGGAGTGATATTGTATTAGACGTTCCATCATGGCCTATTGTCATTTTGCCTACATTGGTTTCCCCTGCTAATGTTGGACTTGTGAAGGCATGATATATAGCACCTGATATGGAATATCCATTGTTCGAATCAACTACCTTCTTAACATAAAGCCTTCCATTTGGAGAATATCTCCACCCTAAAATATCTTGTCCATTGTTTGATGCATAGATGTAATATACCTCAAAGTTTGATGGAACAGTTACAGAAGCCGCTCTATCAAGAATGCTGTGAACCACATCCCTTTGAGAATAGCCATATCCATCTCTAACAAGATTTCCTACAGCAATAGCAGCAGCTCTTGAAGCCGCATATTGCTGCAAAGCTGTAGAAAATTCCCCTGAAGCAATATATGCAACTTTCGCCGGAAGAGAATTGTTATCAATTCTAGTTGTA
>JAFYPY010000167.1 GCA_017547345.1 Bacillota bacterium
AAGGTATGCGGAAGAACCTGTATGTTAGAAGAATGATATAACACATCTATAATAGGTATGGAACAATGGGAAATGCTGTCAGGCCCAATAAAGTAAACCTGCTTGCATAGGGTAGAAAGGGTAATAGCAAAAGTCAGGGACTCTTGATTTGCCCCATAGACTGATACCACTTTATTTTTTAGATAAGATGAGGTGCATGAATTGTGATAATGAAGGCCACATCCTCTAAAATGAGTCTCTAACGGAAGACCTAGTTTATGTGGGGCAACACCTGTCGCAATGATTATACATTTGCATTCGATATGTTTGCCTTCTGTGTAAACAATCTTTGGAGAGTGAGTAGGCCAAAGTGAATGTACATGAGTGATGGTGAAATGCGCTCCTTTTTCCTCAGCCTGTTCCTTAAGTCTATGAATAAGTTTTAATTCTTCTAAACTGCCTCCCTCAAATCCGTTATTGTCAACAACTATGGTTTTTAGGCCATTTCTACAGCAGTATATGGCAGCACTCAGCCCCTCTACAGTTTTTCCAATAATACATACATCAAAAGCTCCCATAATTACCTCCTTTTTTCTATTATTTGTGTGTAAATTGATATGTATACATTGACTTTAGCTTTGAAAAATAGGATAATTGTACTATAGTACAAAAATGAACTGAAGTTCAATTAATGAAGGAGAACAGCTATGACTACAGAAAACAACAACACTCAACAGCTAACGAAGAAGGACAATATAAGACACGTTGTATGGTTTTTTATTTTCTCGAATTCAGCAGGTATTATTCAGGCGCTTTCATTTACTTTCTGTAATGAAGTATTAAAGTTATCTTACACACCATGCTATCTAACAGCGCTTACATTGTCAGTTGTATGGAACTTTACTCTAAACAGAGAAATCACATTCAAATCGGCAACTAATATTCCTAAAGCAATGATTAAAATAGCTGCTTTCTATGTTGTGTTTGCACCTCTTTCAACTTGGTGGGGCAATGCGATGACTGCAGCGGGCATCAACGAATATCTTGTGCTAGCATTTACAATGAGTATCAACCTAACAAGTGAATTCTTATACTACAGATTCGTAGTATTTAGAAATTCCATCAATACAAATAAGCGTGCGCAGAAGCAGAGAGAAAAGAAATTAGCAGAAAAATCAGAAAACTAAAGGAAGTCTCTAATGAAAAAACTTTCCAAAAAAGAGAAAACCAAAATAAAAATAATGCATGCTGCCAAAGGCCTTTTTGAAAGCTATGGAATTGAGAATGTAACCTTTGTACAAATAGCAGAAAGTGCAGAAGTTTGCAGGACAACAGTTTTTAATCACTTTTCCGACAGTAGGGAACTTATGCTTGCTTTAACAAAGCAGGAGATAAATGACGTAGAGGAATACTGCACAGAGGCTGGCTGGACAGGGTGCGAATTGGCATACAATCTATTTGCGAAGTTAATAGAAGATGCCAGCATTTATCCAAAACTCACTGCAAAACTTATGACGAACGCTATTTTGAGCCAGGAAGAAGACAATCCAATTAAGACGATTGAACGGATGATAATAAATGGATTTTCTGGAAATTATGGTGAAGAAGAAGCAAAACGCTTAGCTATACTTATTAGTGGAGCTTATTACGGATTAATAAATCATTATCATATTAATAACAAGTACTTTGATTGTGAAAAAATGAAAAAGGAGTTCAAAGATCTTCTTTCACATATCATAGACGCATAAGGGAGGAAAATAAAATGACAACATGTGGCATTTCCAGATGGGAAGACCCAAAAGAAATCAACAAAAGATTGAATGCTCTAGTTGCTGAACCTATTTGGGAAGTAAGTGATGAGTATTATGAAAATGAAGTATTAAAATACTACGAAGAAAAATGTGCAAAATCAAAAGAAATTTATGAAGAAGCAAAAGAATACATTCCTGGAGGCGTTCAGCACAACTTGGCGTTTAATAAGCCATTCCCAGTAGCTTTTGCAAAGGCTAACGGAGCATATTTATATGATGAAGACGGCAATGAATATATCGACTTTCTTCAGGCAGGTGGACCTACAATCTTAGGTAGTAACTATAAGCCTGTAAGAGACGCAGTAATCGAATTATTAGAAACTTGCGGTCCAGTGACAGGCCTTTTACACAAAGCAGAGTTACTTATTGCAAAAGAAATCAATAAGCATATGCCAAATGTAGAAATGTTTAGAATGCTAGGTAGCGGCACTGAGTCTGTAATGGCTGCGCTTAGAATCGCTAGAATTGCAACTGGACATAAGAGAGTAATCAAAATCGGAGGAGCATACCACGGTTGGTCCGATCAGATGGTATATGGACTTAAAATTCCTGGAAGCAGAAACCTTCTTGAATCTCATGGTATTCCAAGCAAGGCTTATGCTAGAACTGATGAAGTTAGAGCAAACGACCTTGATATGCTTGAAAAGATGCTTAAAATCAACAAGCTAAAAGGTGGCACTGCTGCAGTAATTGTAGAACCGGTTGGTCCTGAAAGTGGTACTAGACCTGTCGCTAAGGAATATAATAAGGGTGTTAGAGC
>JAFYPY010000168.1 GCA_017547345.1 Bacillota bacterium
AGGCGTTGGCGGTAGCGATATGATCAACAAGAGCCACATGGTTGGCGCAGTTTACGGCATGGAAAGAATGATGGGTAAGGACCATACTCCAGTTCGTAAGGTATTCGACTACGGTATGGAACACTGCCTAAAGGAAAGACCGATTCTTTTCGTACTAACTGTATGTACAGCGCCTGGCGGCAATATCAATACACACGGATTGTTTATTGGTGATAAGAGAAATGTTCTTGAGGCAGCCATCGAGCTTGCTCAGGAAAAGAATATCGACTTCGTAGAAACAGGCATCAAGAAGTGTGTAGTTTACCTTGACCCAGCTGAATTTAAGTCCACATGGCTTGGTAACAAGTCCGTTTATAGAACTAGAATGGCTATCGCAGACGGCGGTGAACTTCTTGTTCTTGCTCCTGGAATCGAAAGATTCGGCGAAGACGATCAGGTAGATGTACTTATCAGAAAATACGGCTACAGAGGTAGGATCAAGACTCTAGAAGAATTCGAAAAGCCTGAAAATCAGGACCTAAGAGATAACATGGGGGCTGCAGCTCACTTAATCCACGGTTCTTCTGATGACAGATTCAAGATTACTTATGCAGTTAAGAACATTACAAAAGAAGAAGTTCTTGGTGTTGGATTCGGCGCAGTAGACTACGATGAAACGGTTAAGAAATACAACCCAGAAACTCTTCAGTATGGATATAACACTATGCCGGATGGAGAAGAAATTTACTTCATTCCAAATCCAGCATTAGGCTTATGGATTAACAAGGAGAAGTTCTAAAATGAAAAAATTTATGGATAAAGACTTCCTGTTAACAACAGAGACAAGCAAAAAACTTTTCAATGATTACGCAAAGTATTGCCCAATCATTGATTATCATAACCACTTATCAGCAAAGGAAATCTTCGAGAGAAGAACTTACGAAAACATCACTCAGCTTTGGCTTGAAGCAGACCATTACAAGTGGAGATGCATGAGAGCTAACGGCGTTGATGAAAAGTATGTAACTGGCGATGCTACTGATTACGAAAAATTCGCAGAATTTGCTAGAATCATGCCTCGCTTAATCGGAAGCCCTGTTTACCACTGGGCACACCTTGAGTTACAGAGATATTTTGGCATCGATACACCGATTTCTGCATCTACTTGCAAGGAAATCTGGGATAAGACATCCAAGATGCTTGCAGACGAAGGCTTCGATGCAGTGTCTTTACTTAATAAGATTGATGCGAAGATTCTATGTACAACAGATGACCCTGCTGATACTTTAGAATGGCACTTAAAGCTTGCGGCAGATGAAAGCATTCCTTTCAAGACTCTTCCATCCTTTAGACCAGACAGAATGCTTCATATCGACCAGGCTAATTTCTTACCTGCAATTAGTCAGCTTGGTGCAAAATATGGAGAAATCACAGACTGGGAAACTCTAAAGGAAGCGTTAAAGAAGTCCTTAGATTTCTTTGCTAGCGCAGGCTGTAAAGTTACAGACCACGGATTTATTAAATTCAGATATGCAGTAGGCGACCCTGCACCTATCGTAGCGAAAGCACTTGCAGGCGAAGCTCTTACTGAGGAAGAAATCGCAGTATATCAGGGAGGTCTTCTAAGATTCCTAGCTAAGGAATATACAGAAAGAAACCTTGCAATGCAGCTTCACATGGGACCTATCAGAAATAATTCTCCTAAGGTATTTGAATACTTCGGTGCGGATGCTGGTGGAGACAGCGTAGGCGCAACTACAGATCCGTTCCAGCTTGGAGCATTTTTAGGTGACTGCGAAAGAGAAGATGCGCTTCCTAAGACAATCCTTTATAACCTAAATCCTGCAGACAATGGGATGCTTGCAACTATGGCTGTGAACTATGCATCAAATGGTGCAAAGGTTCAGTACGGTGCCGCATGGTGGTTACTTGACCACTTAAGAGGCATCGGCGACCAGATTGATCAGCTTATGGAAACTGGTGCTCTTGCAAGCTCAGTGGGTATGCTTACTGACTCAAGAAGCTTCACATCATTCACTAGACACGAATACTTTAGACGTATTCTATGCAAGAAAATCGGTGAGCTAGTAGAAGAAGGGCTTTACCCAGCAGACCTAGAATTCCTTGGCCAGATGGTCGAAGATATTTGCTGGAGAAACGCTAACAACTACTTTGGATTTGAAGTATAAAATAAAAACCAACATTTCAGAAAGAAATGTTGGTTTTTTATTTGACGATTTACTACATATATAGTTCTTCTCCCATGTGCCACTCATCTATACGTGGGTCGAAAGAAAGAATGGTCATACCTGTTACTACAATTTCCCTTAGATGAGAATGACCTACATTTGATTGAGTTGCAACCCATGTACCTTCGGTATTAGTAAGAATGGTACGAAACACAACTATTACATCTCCAACTTCAGCCTCATCGACTAAAGGTTTAGACATAGTATATACCATAATTTCATTATCAGAAAATCTATGAATAACGAAATAGATGTTTTCTGATGTTTCCGTATCAAAAATATTTTTTAGATTCCCCCCTTGTATATTCTGTCTACTGAAGAGGACATTATCATATGAACGAAGATTCTGAGGAAGCAGTGTTTTCTTGTTGCCATTCGAATTGAGCCCGCCCTTGCTACTATATAGAATAGAATTTATTGCCGCCAGATGATTTTCATCGTGAAGGGGATCTTGAGGCAATACTTGTTCTGGAGGGTAGACGAATGGTTCTAGTGTAACCGACACGTCAACCTCTTGTCTTTGTGGCAAATTAACCGCATAATACCAAGTTGCAAAAACGCTTGGAACAGTTATAAATACAGTTAATAGTAGCAATAATGATATAATTTTTGAATAATTTCTAACTTTCATATTTCTCATCCCAATTAAGGTGCTATGATGTTTTGTCTTTAATCGAAAAACTATTCTTTCTTAAATGTTCTAGCCTTTTTTTCTTTTCGTGTACAATCTTTTTTTCTATTATTGGAGAGGCGATAATAGTAATATATACTAGCAAGATACAAAGCCATCCTGCAGGCGATTGTAAGAACATAATAAAGCTTCCTATGAAAGGAATATGTTCCCCTCTATAAATACCCAACATTTGATCATATTTGACGTCAAACTTATCGGGACTATTTATTGCATCCCCTTGAGTAGTATACAATCTGATGTTTTTTTTGCTGTCCGTAGTATCTTTAATATCTACGATACGGTGCATAACTTTAGTGCCATTTATTTCATATACGACAATATCATATAGCTTCAGATTAGATTCACTAGGCATTTTGTATGTGAAAACTAAATCAAACATTTGGACTTGATCATTTAAACTATTGTCGTACAAATACTCGTTATCCGGATGCTTTTCGGCCATGGAGTCACTTTTTACTGCCTGCAATGTCGGAATATCTTCAAAGTACGCTTTGCCACTTAAATTAGCAAGCAAAGCACTCACAAGGATAATCATTAAGACTATGCTGACAAAGGTTGAGATGATATTTTCAAGAACTTTGTGTTTTTTGTTCTTTTTCTGTCTATGTTCCTTTTTTATTTCTTCGTCTTCAACTCCACTGCGAATAAGCTTTATTGTGAGATTTATGATAGAGGAAATCAGTACTGAAAATAGAATAGTTAGGGCGATAAAAACTATTAAACACAAAAAGAAAATATACCAATTATATGCTGTCATATAGTCTGTCATTTTTATCCCCCTTCCTTATCTAATAGAACAAATGCCTTCACCATAAAGATAAAGGCATTCGTTATGTCGTTCTTATCGTTCTTATCGTTCTTATCGTTCTTTTAGAAGATTACAAATATGTTTAATATACTATAATTAAATGTTGCCACCGTCTGCAGCTTCTACAGTAATCTTAAGTAGGTTATTTGGAAGCCAAGCCTGGAATGCCTGATAATCGTCATATGCAGGTAAGCTAATATTATTGATTGAAAGCGCAGACTGAATTACGCTTGCATCAATTGTATATTCTAGAGTTGTTCCTGTTTCGCCAGTTTGTGTATTATATATGAATACATCTTGGCCGTTATACTGCGGAATTCCATCAGCAGCTTCGATTGTGTACATTAGATTGATACCATTGGCAACGATGTCTGGATCAGCATCAGCATGTGGTGTGAAGATAATCTTGACATTACCAGCAATAACTAGCTCGGCAACCTTGTCGTTATTATCATCATCGATACGTAGAGATAACTCTCTTGTATCTACCTTCAAAGTACCAATTGAGGCGTCCAAAACGGCATTGGCCATAACTGGTTTTGCAATGTTTGCTTCATATGTCTGTAGCTGGCCTATAGCGTAGTTCCATGTTGCGTAAACTCCACCAACAGTGACCATAACTGCACACATAACAAGTGCCATTAGTTTTCTCATTTTCATAGAATTTACCTCCTAGTTTTGATTAACATATAAATTAGATAAAAAAGACATACTATACCCATACTACATAGATAAGATGCCTATTGCTTTTGTAATGCAATTACAAAATAGTAAAAATTTTGCAACCATATTGTAATAATATACCTTGGGGGGGTATTTGTCAAGGCGCTACAGCCCTTGGATTTTAGACGAAAAAGACCTTGATATAAGAATAGCCACGCAGTAAAATTAGAACAAGAAAATAAAAAAGGAGCACCGAAATGAAACAGGTATATGAATTCTTAAAAAAAGCAGAAGTTTATTATTTAGCAACAATGGATGGCGACCAGCCTAGAGTTCGTCCTTTTGGAACTATTGATTTTTTTGAAGATAAATTATACATTCAGACTGGAAAGGTTAAGCCTGTTGCAAATCAGATGAAAACTAACCCCAAGGTTGAAATCAGTGCAATGGCAGAAGGTAAATGGATTAGAATCGAAGCTATCGCAGTTCTCGACGAAAGAATTGAGGCACAGGCGCATATGTTAGATGAGTACCCAAATCTAAAGGCTATGTATCAGCCAGGAGATGGCAACACAGAAGTTTATTATCTAAAAGATGCAACTGCGCAGATCTGCTCTTTTACAGAAGCCCCTGTAGTAATTAAATTTTAGAGATAATCAGACGGAGGACTAGAATGAATTTGACAGAAATGATATATAGACGAAAGTCTGTTAGAAGTTTTACAAATGAGTTAGTGGGCAATGAAACGCTTCAAAAAATCGAAGACTTCGTTGCTTCTGCAAAGCCTCTTTATCCTGAAATCAAAGTTAAAATGGAAATCGTTCCAAGAAAGCAGGTTAAGTGTATTTGCCCTTGGACTACAGAGCAGCTTATTACCATTTTTAGTGAGGATAAGCCTGGATATCTTGAAAACGCCGGATTCATATTCCAGCAACTTGATTTATATCTCCAAAGCATTGGCATAGGTACATGCTGGCTTGGCATGGGAACGCTGACTGCAGATGATGTATTTGAGAAACAAAGAAAAGATGGCCTAAAATACGTTATGATGATTGCCTTTG
>JAFYPY010000024.1 GCA_017547345.1 Bacillota bacterium
AAGAGATAATATTGAGGTGCTATAATGAGCGAATTCTTTGTACACGAATCAAGTTATGTTGATGACAATGTTACAATAGGAAAAGGAACTAAAATTTGGCATTTTTGCCACATTCAGTCTGGTGCGGTAATCGGTGAAGGATGTTCTTTTGGACAGAATGTAAATGTTTCCAACAATGTAAAGATTGGGAATGGTTGCAAGGTTCAAAATAATGTCTCAGTTTATGAGGGGGTTGAGCTTGAAGATTATGTTTTCTGCGGACCGTCTATGGTATTTACTAATGATTTGAATCCTAGGGCTAAATATCCTAAAGGAAGAAGTGGCTACAAAAAGACAATCCTGAGATGTGGCGCATCTGTTGGTGCTAATGCTACCATTGTCTGCGGCAACGAAATAGGCAGATGGGCTATGATAGCCTCTGGAGCAGTGGTTACAAAAGATGTTAAAGACCATGCTCTTATGGCAGGTGTACCGGCAAGACAGATGGGGTGGGTATGCGAATGTGGTGAGATTTTATCTGATGATTTATCTTGCGAAAAATGTAAAAGAGTATACGAAGAAAAAGAACACGGTTTAGTTGAGAGATAATTGGAGGCTTAAAGATATGAAATATGCATTAATAGGCTGCGGCAGAATCGCAGTAAACCATATGAAAGCAGCATTAAATAATGAGCTTGAAATTGTTGCAGTATGCGACGTATTACCAGAAAAGATGGAAGAAATCCTTGCAAAATACGATTTACAGGATAATCAGTCAATCAAGAGATACGTTGATTATAAAGAAATGATCGAAAATGAAGAAATCGAACTTGCAAGTATTGCAACAGAATCAGGTATTCATGCTGAAATCGCTTTGCATTGCATCGAAAAGGGCGTAAATCTAATCATTGAAAAGCCAATGGCTATGAGCATCGAAGATGCGGACAAGATTATCAACTTAGCAGAAGAAAAGAATGTTAAAGTATCTGCATGCCATCAGAACAGATTCAACGTTGCTATTCAGGAATTAAGAAAAGCAGTTGAAGCAGGTAGATTCGGCAAGTTATCCCACGGTTCAATTCATGTAAGATGGAATAGAAACCAAGGTTACTACGATCAGGCTCCTTGGAGAGGAACATGGGAACAGGATGGTGGTGCTTTAATGAACCAGTGCATCCACGGTATTGACCTTCTAAGATGGATGATGGGAGATGAAATCGAAGAGATCTATGGCGTAACTCGTCAGCAGTTCCATGATTATTTAGAAGCTGAAGACGTTGGTATGGCTGTAGTTAAGTTCAAGAACGGTGCTATCGGCACTATTGAAGGAACAACAAATGTTTACCCTAAGAATTTAGAAGAAACTCTATATATCTTTGGTGAAAAGGGAACTGTTAAGATTGGCGGAACTTCCACTAACAATATTGATGTATGGGATTTCGCTGATGAGACAGAAGAAGACCAGAAGAACAAGGGATTAGCTGAACAGACAAGCAATGTATATGGAAATGGTCACACAAGTTTATTTGCAGACGTTATGGATGCAATTAAGAATGACAGAAAGCCATATGTTGACGCCGTAGCTGGAAGAAATGCTTTAGAAGTAGTACTTTCAATTTACAAGAGCCAGAAGGATAGACAGGCTGTTCAGTTACCATTAAAGAACTTCGCAAGCACAGATATGAAGGGTGAATTTTAATGATTAAAGTATGTCATATGACAAGTGCTCACGACAGCGATGACAGCAGAATCTTTCAGAAAGAGTGTGTTTCAATTGCCAAAGACGATAGATTTGATGTATACCTAGTTGCTCCGGGTAAGTCTAGATTAGATAAAGGTGTAACTGTTGTTGGCGTGGGACCAAAACCATCGAGCAGATTGAAAAGGATGTTCGGGTTTTCAAATGTTGTATATAATGAAGCATTAAAAGTGGATGCGGATATTTATCACTTCCATGATCCGGAACTACTTTCTGCTGGACTAAAGTTAAAGAAAAAAGGGAAGACTGTAATCTTTGACAGTCACGAAAATACTGTAGAGCAGATTAAGATTAAAAAATACTTACCATCTCTTTTAAGAAAGTTAATTGCTTTTATGTTCTACATTGAAGAAACATACATATGCAAGAAACTTGACGCGGTAATTTTCCCTTGCCTTGTTAACGGCAAGAATCCCTTTGAAGGTAGATGCAAGCAGACAGTATTCATCAATAATCTTCCATATCTTTCCGAGTTCTCAAAAATTGAGAAGAAGGAACCGAAGTACGATATATGTGTTATCGGTAGTTTAACGGAAGAGAGAGGAATTACTAGTCTTCTTGAAGCATGCAAATTGTCAGGTGCTAGTATTGTTCTTGCTGGGGACTTTTCTCCTGAAGGATATCAACAGGAACTTGAAGAAAAAGGCCTTTTGAATAATGTGGATTTTCGTGGGCCTTGTAACAGAGAGCAAGTGGTAGACATTTATTCTATGACAAGAATGGGTGCATCTACTATTCTTCCTGTGGGACAGTATCCGTCAATTGAGAACCTTCCAACTAAGGTTTACGAATGCATGGCTATGGAACTGCCTGTTATAATATC
Source organism: Bacillota bacterium (assembly GCA_017547345.1). Next base: position 2,562 of record JAFYPY010000024.1, read on the forward strand.
TGATTTTTATTATCCTAAAAAAGTATTGGAGACATATGAGTTTGGTATTTGTGCGGATAGCACAGATCCTAATGCAATCAGTGAAGCAATAAAGTTCTTGCTTGCAAATGAGGAACTATGCGCGCAATATGGCAAGATAGGAAGAAAAGCCATTGAGGAAGTATTTAACTGGGAAGAAGAAGTTAAAAAGTTAGTAGCTTTATATTTGGAGTTTGAAAAGTAATTAAAAAATGATAGTAAAACTAAATGATAGAGTTAAAGAAAATCTAGGTGTAGCAATAATATTGCTCATGCTTATGATGTCATTAATGATACCGGTGTTTGTATCAGACAGCTTTTCTATGGTTGTTATGGCAGGCACTGGGTTATTTTGCTTGTTTGGCCTACTATTTTTTGAGTTGGACAGGCTTAACAGCAAAAGATTTAAGTTTAGATATTTGATACCGCTGTTAGTATTTGGTGGATCATTTTTGATAAACGGCTTCTATTTTGGTGTGATTGGATATATAGCAATTGGGATAGTTTTTTGTGTAATTTTACCGATTATGCAGAAAATTATGAGCGGAAGTAGCCACGGAGACATAGCATATTCCATCTCAAAGGGAATAACTTATGGCTTTGTTGTGTTTTATGTGGTTTCAGTGCTATTTGGGCCACCTCTTGGCAAGGATCAGTATTTCTCGTTCTTAGCCAACCCCAATATTATAGGAGGCCTTGCTTCAATAACAGTGGCTTCTGTGCTAAACATTATCCTACACAAAAAAGAAGAAAAAAATAGAAACGTTTGGGCATACATATTTGTATTAGGTCTGGCAATTGCTATGTGCTTTTTTAGCAATTCTAGGACTAATATGCTAGCGGTAATAATACAGCTTGCAATTGTATGTGTTATTGAAGGCGTAAAACTTATTAGAACATTTAATAAGCAAAAAGTTGGAGACTATGCCAAAACTATAGTGGCCATTGTTTTAATTATTGTATTGGCTTTTGGATTTTTCTTCTGTTCATTGACATTTGTTAAGCAGGTTATAAGTCCGTTTACTTTCGTAAATATAGCTTTTAAGGACAGCCTTGAAATTAGTGGTGACAGATTTGGAAAGGGCCTTGAGGGCAAAGATGTTTTTGCATTTACATCTGGAAGAACTGCCATTTGGTCTGATTATATAGAAAACATATCTTTACTTGGTCATAGTAGTGAGTCTAGAGATATAGACACGGGGACAAGGGTTATGGAAAATACCAATGCTCACAATGTCTATATCCAGTCGGCGTATTCTGCAGGTTTATTGGCGGGCATAGCAGTATTCATCTATGTGGCTATAATGGGCATAGAATTATTGATAAATGGACTTGCATTTATTTTTAAGGGAAAGGAACTTTCTTTAGATAAAATATATTTAATCACAGCATACTTTGCCTTTGGGATAGCATCCTTAACTTCGGCAGGTTATATGATGTTTACTTACTTGCCTGCAACTCTGTTTTGGATTCTTACATATGCTATATCTTTCAAAAGGGAATAATTATAATGTACAAAGTTTTTATAATTGGAAATTCAAATTCAATATGGACTAGAGAATATGTTAGAAATATTCATGCAAACGGCAAGAATGAAATATATATTACGGCATATGAACCATTGACAGAGGAATCTAGACAAGATTACGAAGAAATGGAAGTAACTGTCGTAAACTTGTTTTCAAAGAATCGTCTACTAAATAAGGTTAGTAAGATGTTCAATTTAGCAAAATTCTGTTTATTTGAC
>JAFYPY010000169.1 GCA_017547345.1 Bacillota bacterium
TATAGGAAAATTTTACCACCATTTATGCCCAGTGTTCAATAGCCTTTTGTAAGAAATCTGCACAGCCATCTAATTTTGAATCATAGTATGATTTGAATCTGTCATCAAAGACATACATTTTGCTAAGGCCCTTGTGAGCTTCACTTGAATAAGTTTTCCATGTCATCATAATCCATTCTTTGTGAAGCTGTGTGATTGTTTTTCCAATTTCATCTGCAGGATTCATTTTAGCTGCAACTGCTTCATTTAGCTTCGCCTTGATTTCTTCTTCAAGGGCTTTGAATCTATCGTATTTTTCTTCGCTCATTCCCATAATTTGGGCATTTGATGCGTCGATAGTTTCATCACCATATTTTTCACGAATTTCCGCACCGTATTTTGCTTCGTTTTCTTTTATTAAATCTTCTTTAAAAGCTTCAAATCTTTCTTTATCTGCCATTTCATATTCTCCTTCCATAGCAAGCAATGTCATTTTAATGTTTTGTATGAGGGAATCTATATTGCTCTTTTGTTCTTCAAGGTTAGCTAAATGCTCTTTTAATGCCTTTGCAACATCAAATTCAGGATTGTCTAAAATACACTTTATCTGTTTTAACTCAAATCCACGTTTTCTATAAAACATAATTTGTTGCAATAGTTCTAACTCTTTTGATTCATAGTAGCGATATCCATTATCGCCCACTCTAGATGGTTTTAGTAAGCCGATTTCATCGTAATATCTAAGAGTTCTCGTTGTAAGACCCGTCAAATTAGCTACTTCTTTTATTCCATATTCCATATATTCTCCCTCCACTATTTAAGAGAATACCAGTTGACCTAGCGTTAAAGTCAACTATTATTTAAAATACTTTTCATTATCTTTGAAAAAATCGTAATATATTCTCACGTTCTCAAGTTCAGTCCAATTTTTGATAATCGGCGGCTTTGAGTCTAAATCATATATCTTAGCCCCTTCTATTGAAAGTAAAAACGGTGAATGTGTTGCAATGACAAACTGGCAACCAAAAAATCTTGCAGAATCTTTAATGTGTTCTATTAGATCTAATTGTTTACTTGGCGAAAGACTGTTTTCAGGTTCGTCTAAAAGAAAGAGTCCATTTTCTCCAATTTTATTCACAAAATATTTGAAAGCACTTTCACCATTGGAATGTTCCTGTACATTGTCCATAAGGCTATTTCTAACATATTGAGACTTGCTCTTTCTTCTTAACAAATTAACCTTCTTTAACTGTTCATAGTCTTCCATAGTTTTGAACGTAAAATTTGAATACTTAGTAGAAGTATAATCCTCCATTAGTTCTTCGCGTTTTTCATCTATATTTTCATTAACACTTCTAAGAGTGAGCATAAAGTCAAATACATCATCACTAGTAATTACAGAGCTAACATCAGGCAAAGTATTAATAAGGTTGAAGTCACATCGTTTAATGTAATCTTCAAAAAAATTGCTCCTATTATATAATGAAGCTCTCTCAAGCTTCAAAGTTTCAGCCATTACATTAAGTGCCGTTGTTTTTCCAGATCCGTTATTGCCATATAAAATTGTAATAGGTTCAAATTCTAAGCGCCCTACATCCAAAACCTTAAAAGGATAAAAGGAATCATAGCAAGTATGTTTTTCTGCAATTATAAAGCCCTCTTGGGTTTGCATGCTTGGAAATGTAAAACTAGATAGATACATCGTTGTTTTTCCTCCTAAACTTGATTATATCATCCTTGACTTAACTCCACAATAAATGTTAAAATCGTATACGATTCCGCGGAGGTTTTCTAAATGCTGACAAAATTAGACTTTTTAAGTAATGATTACAAAGAAAAAAAGACTCCTGCACAGCTTGCAGAAGAAGCAATAGAAAAAGATATTCTTTCAGGCCGTATTGCACCTGGAAAAAGGATTAATGAACAAGATATCTGCAAACGTTTCAACATGAGTAGAACTCCAGTCCGTGAAATATTGCGTCGTATCGAAGGCAATGGTCTAGCAAAATCCATCCCCAATAGAGGCGTCTTTGCCGTTGGACTCACACAGCAAGATTTAGATGATATTTTCTATCTTAAGATTCTTCTTGAAGTGCAGTGTGTGCGATGGGCAATAGAGCGAATAACACAAGAGCAAATGGAACTTCTTGATGAAACCTTTGACTTTATGCAATTCTATACTATGAGTGATGACCTTGACAAAATGCTTAGGATTAATGAGGGTTTTGACGCAATTATATATAATGCAGCGCATAATAAAGAACTGGAAAAAAGACTGAATAGATACAATTTTTTAATTAATAACGCTAACGCAGATGTCAAATATCCCCTCAACTATCTAGAAACCGTTTTGGAAGAACATCGTGCAATATATGATGCTTTCGTTGCAAAAGACCCTGACGCAGGCGCTGAAGCAACAGAAATACACTTATACAAATCAATGCTTAGACGAAAATAATATATAAATACTGACTCATTATTGAGCCAGTATTTTTTATAACAAAAGGAGCCGCTAAAAAGCGGCTCTAGTTAAACTTTGATCTATTATTGTTCTTTTCTTATGCAAGATGCTGTAATACCTAACATTCCAAGAACTGCTACTCCAGCCCAAAGAAACATCATATTGTTATCTCCTGTTTTAGGTACCTCAGTTTTGGCTACCTCTTCTATTACAGGTGCTGGTGCTGTTTCAACAGTCTCTTGTTTCCATTTTGCATAAAGCTCTATATCTTCCGTTTTAACAAATGCGACATCAAGATTATCTTCAAACTTAAGTTCTGCTTCTTTTTCTGAAGAATCTAGACTGTACCAACCATCAAATATATATCCATTACGTGTAGGTTCTTTTGGCATATCAGACTTAAGTATAACACCTTCAAAAAATGCCATATAATATTCGTCTACATCTTCACCGAAAGTGCCACCATTTGCATAAAGCACTGCCATATTACGATAACCGTACTGAGCATATAATTTTGTAGTATGTTCAAATGTTGCACTTTTAATGTCTTTGATTGTATCTCCACCAGTAGGTTCAGTTGACCAGTTAATAAAAAACAATTCTTTCTTAGCTGGATCCCCTGGATAAATTCCTTCAATAGAATTATTTGCACCAATTAACATCTCATAAGGAGATTTATTATCAATAATTTCAGGGAAATATCCGCCATTTGGGTCTAAAATAACTATTTGAGTTCCAGCTTCAACTACAACTTTGTGAGGATCTGAAATCACTGTATCCGTAACATCCTCATATGTTTTGTAAACATCTACACTGCATACATAATAGTATGTTCCCTTGGATAACTCTAAAGGAATATCAACAATGTAATCATACCCTATAGGTTCATCGCTTATAATATTGCCTTCCGAATCAGCTGTGTACCATGTGTAGGCAAAGGAACATGCAACGTCTTGCTTAACTTCAACATCTGCTTTTAGCTTTGCACTATCATCTTTATGAATTTTACCTTCAACGACAGTTTCCGGACCACTTACAGTAACTATAATATCGTCATTAGCAGTCTCAGCAAATGAGTAAGCCGGAATCATAGATATAATAATTAAAACCATTAAAGTAAAATAGAGTATTCTTTTTTTCATAACAATCATCTCCCCCATGTAAATGTTGTCTTTATACACAAACAACTCGTGTTTATAGTTTGTATTATAAACTTCTTAAAAAGAAAAGTAAAATATTTATTATTAGTACTATTCCATAAAAAAAGAGACTATATTAAAAAATATATAGTCTCTAAATATGGTCTTTGAAAATTTATGCAATTATACCCAAGTGTTCTAACAAGATTTTTGTGCCTATTAGAATTAGGATTATACCGCCTGCAATCGTTGCTTTGTCTTTATACTTAACTCCGAATTTGTTACCGATTAATACACCAATGGAAGCTAAGATGAATGTTGTAACACCGATTGTTGAAACAGCGGATAAAATATTTACATGAAGGAATGCCATTGAAATACCAACTGCAAGTGCATCAATACTTGTTGCTACTGCAAGAACTGCAATTTCCTTAATATCAAGTTTGTATTCTACTGCACAGCTAATTTCTTCGTCATCGCCTTTTATTACATCAAGTAACATCTTTCCACCGATAAACCCAAGAAGTGCAAATGCAACCCAGTGATCGATAGATACGATGTATTCTTCGAACTGATGACCAAGAAAATATCCAAGTAATGGCATCATGGCCTGGAATCCACCAAAGAATAAACCAATTACTAAGATGTTTTTAATTGATGCTTTTTTCATGCATAGGCCCTGGCAAATTGCCGCTGCAAATGCATCCGCGGACAGCCCTACGCCTATCATTAGTATTTCAAAATAACCCATTAAATTCCTCCATTCGTAGTTCAATTATTTTACGCTGAATAAGAGTTTATAATCATCACAGTCAATTATGATAGTCTGACCATCTAAAACGTCCCCCCTGATAATCATTGAAGCAATCTCCGTTTCAATGTGCTTCTGAAGGTAACGCTTAACTGGTCTAGCACCGTAATGAGCATCATATGCTTCGTTTGCAATATGATTTTTAGCCTTATCAGTAAGTTCTAACTTCATGTCACGCTGCATTAGTCTCTTTTCTAGACTTGAAAGCGCAAGTGTTATTATCTCAATTATTTGAACTTTTGTCAATGGACTAAACAGAATTATATCGTCTATTCTGTTTAGAAATTCAGGTCTAAAGTAATTTCTTAGTTGACCCGTAACCCTATCAGAAACTTCCCCAGAAATGCTACCATCATCCTGCATATTCTCAATCAAATCATGGCTACCAATATTAGATGTCATAATTACAATAGTGTTCTTAAAATCTACAGTTCTTCCTTGATTGTCTGTTAATCTACCATCATCAAGAAGTTGTAATAAGATATTAAATACATCTGGATGGGCCTTTTCAATTTCGTCAAAAAGAATTACGCTGTATGGTTTTCTTCTAACCGCCTCAGTAAGCTGCCCTCCTTCATCGTATCCTACATATCCTGGAGGCGCTCCAACAAGTCTAGATACTGAATGTTTTTCCATATACTCAGACATGTCTATACGAATCATATTCTTCTCAGTGTCAAATAATGACTCTGAAAGAGCCTTCGCAAGTTCAGTCTTACCAACACCTGTAGGGCCAAGGAAAATAAAGGAACCAATAGGTCTATTTTCATCCTTAAGACCAGCTCTGGCCCTCAAAATTGCCTCTGATACGGCCGCAACTCCTGATTCCTGACCAATTACTCTTTTGTGTAAAATTTCAGGTAATTTAAGTAGTTTTTCCCTTTCTGTCTCTACAAGCTTACTTACCGGAATTCCAGTCCATCCACTTATTACTTCGGCGATTTCTTCTTCAGTAACTTCTTCCTTCAGAAGTTTTTCACCAGTGTCATTTTCAGCAATTGCCTTTTCTTCTTCTAATTTCTTTTCAAGTTCAGGAAGAGTTCCGTATTTTAATCTAGCAAGTTTTTCTAAATCATAACTTCTTTCGGCTTCTTCGATTTGATGTTTTACTTCCTCAATCTTAAGCTTTGTTGCCTTGACCTCTGAAATAGCCTGTTTCTCATTTTCCCACTGTGCACGCATTAAGGCGTCTTCTTCTTTTAAGTCGGCCAATTCTTTTTCTAATGACTCTAATCGCACCATAGATGCCTTGTCAGTTTCCTTACCAAGAGCCTGCTTTTCAATTTCCAGCTGCATAATCTTTCTAGAAATCTCATCAAGTTCAGCAGGTAAACTATCAATTTCAGTTCTAATTCTAGCCGCAGCTTCGTCCATTAAGTCGATGGCCTTATCTGGAAGGAATCTATCGCTGATGTATCTATCAGAAAGCGTTGCACAAGCAATTAATGCACCATCTGTGATTCTTACACCATGGTGTATCTCAAATCGTTCTTTTAGACCTCTTAAAATAGAGATTGTATCTTCAACTGTTGGCTGATCAACTAGAACCTTTTGGAATCTTCTTTCAAGTGCTGCATCCTTTTCTATATATTTACGATACTCGTCTAGAGTAGTTGCTCCAATGCAATGAAGTTCACCTCGTGCAAGCTTAGGCTTTAGCAAGTTCCCTGCGTCCATTGACCCTTCAGTTCTTCCCGCCCCTACAATATTGTGAATTTCGTCGATAAACAGAATGATTCTGCCTTCAGATTTCTCGACTTCAATTAGAACAGCCTTTAGTCGTTCTTCAAACTCCCCTCTAAACTTAGCACCAGCAATCAAAGCACCCATATCAAGGGCAAAAATAGTTTTGTCTTTAAGCCCTTCAGGTACATCACCATTTAGAATTCTCTGCGCTAATCCTTCTACAACGGCTGTCTTACCAACTCCCGGCTCCCCGATTAACACTGGATTATTCTTAGTTCTTCTAGAAAGTATTTGAATAGCGTGTCTAATCTCAGCATCCCTTCCTATTACCGGATCAAGCTTGCCATCTCTTGCCATTTCGACTAGGTCTCTGCCGTATTTAGTTAAGGCTTCATAGTTATCTTCGGGATTTTGGCTTGTAACTCTTTGATTACCTCTAACTTTAGAAAGTGCGTCCAAAAACTTATCATATGTTATGCCGAATCTTTCAAAAATCCTGCTACTTGAAGTTCCCCTTTCTTCAAGTAATGCTAGATAAATATGTTCAACGCTTACGTACTCATCTTTGAACTGCTCAGCAATCTCTTCGGCCCTCATCAGTAGCTTTGAGAATCTTCTCGATGAATAAACGCCATCTATAGCACCTGAAACCTTTGGAATCTTATCAAGTTCTACCCTAAGTGCCATGATAATAGCGTTGCTATCAATTTTCATATATTGCAATAGTCTTGGGATTAGTCCATCCTTTTGCATCATCAAAGCAATGTGTATATGTTCCCCATCAAGGGTCTGATGTCCCATTGAAATTGCAATGTTTTGTGAGTCCATAACAGCACCTTGTGCATTCTGTGTATATTTTTCTATATTCATGAAAATACCCCCTTTTCATTATTACAAGGTAATATTACACCTATTGAATTCAATTGTAAAGCACTTTTTAGCACTCAATAAAAAAGAGTGCTAACAACGCTTGTTTACTAAAAAAGGCTACCCTTTAGGATAGCCAATCATATCCACAATTATAACGCGCCAATAGTATTTAACAGCATATTAAATATTGTACCTACCGCTGGAGTTAGAATCTTATCAGTTATATTAAATACTATTAAAAACATTATAATTAAAAAACCATTTGAGTATACTTTGTAATACCAATCATACTTTTTCAAATTAAAAATCTGAGTAATCACCCCAAACCCATCAAGAGGTGGAACTGGTAACAAATTAAATACCATTAGCACTATATTAATAGTCATCATATAATTAAAAATCATGAACACAGAGTAGCTTACTATGTTCATACCATGACTCCCCATAAAATCAATTGAGAATTTCATAGCAAAACATGCAATTATAGCAATCACGAAGTTTGTTACTACACCTGCAAGAGAAACAATAAGTTCATCTCGTCTTCTATTTTTATAGTACATTGGATTAATCTCTACAGGTTTTCCCCAACCAAAGCCTGCAAAAAACAATGCTAAAAATCCAATTGGATCTATGTGTTTAATAGGATTCAAAGAAAGCCTGCCCTGTAATTTAGGCGTTGGATCCCCAAGCCAGTATGATGCAAAACCGTGAGCTGCCTCATGAAATGTCAAACCAACGATAATTGCTGGTAAAAACAATATTTGATCATATAACCATTCTCCAAAACTTTGATTTGAACTTAAAAGATTGTTTCCAAGTAGTAATGCAATTATAACTAAAATTGCTGGATTAGTATTTCTAAATAAATTCCTCATCTTATACCCCTCTATAAAAACTCTTATATATTTTAGCACAATTTATTGCTTTGTTTAATAGTATATTGTAATACTTCTTTTCGAAAGGTGGTTTTTTATGAATTCATCCCTTGTGTGTATCGACATCTACACTGTAAATGAAGGAGATACTCTCTATTCTATCGCAGAAAAATATGATCTCCCCGTAAGTCTATTAATGAAGGTAAACGGAGTAGTGGACCCCTACAACCTTCAAGTTGGCCATAGAATGTGTATCCCAGGTACTGAAGATCAGCTTCCTCATTGTAATGAGGAAAAATTTAAGTCGCATATTGTGGAGGCAGGAGATACATTGTATCTAATCGCAAAACACTATCAAATCAAACTAGATGATTTGATGTATGCTAATCCAAATATGGACCCTTACAACTTACTTATAGGTACGGAGCTTCGCATTCCACTCTAAAAAAGGGACTACATACCATTCTGTAGTCCCTCTTTTATCATTTTCATTTTAGCAATTAGTCAAATTTGTCTTTTTCTTTGCTATAAAAGCTTTCTTTGTTTCTATAGATTTCTTTTCGATTTCTGTATTAAAATCGTAGTCCTGTATTGTAATACCTTTATTTTGGGCTGCAATTTCTACAATCTTTTTTGTTATCCATGGATTTTGCACAAGCATTGGTCCAAGCACATTTGTAAAAATTGAGTTGTTCTTTAGTACACCTTCATTTCTGTCTTTGCCTGTGTTACCAAATCCATAGATGAGTTTGCCGAAAGGTTCTTCTTTAGAATTGACATCCATCATCTGAATTTGAACGCCCATACACTCTTCTTCATTTTTACAATAAGAAGTCATAAAATGTATGTCATCACCATATACATACTTTCTCTCTGTATAATCACAATCTATAAGACCTAATCCTTCAAGCTGGCTTCCATCCTCTCTAACAGTGGTCTTTCCGAAGATACACTGGCTTGTACCTGTTACAAGAAGGATTTTGCCATCTTCAATAAACTTTTTTAAGGCTTCTTTATGAGGTTTTAACCATTTTATAATCCTATCGAAAGACACGATTTCGCCCGGAGGACAAAAGATTACATCATAATTATCAGGTTCAAATTCCTTTGAATCATATGAAACTTTGTCCACTATAACTTCAAAATTAGCAAATTTAGCAATTCTTTTTAAAGCAAGAACATTTCCTCTCTCTCCATGTAAGTATAATATGTCAGGAAAAAGCCATGCTACTTTTAATTCTCTATTTATATTCTCAGACATTACGCTTCCTCCTTGTTCTCTAATTTTGCTTTTTTCTGTAGGGCATCATAAGTATGAAGCCAAGTAATAAGGTAAATATTATCTGTCTCAGCCTGGTCTATAGCCTTCAATAAGTCATCGGCATCTTCTCCATCCAGTATATCTATTAAGTCAGGTGATACACCTTCATAGATTAATCTATTTGCCGCATCGTAGCAAACAGCATCCGTAAAGCACAAATATTTTTCTACATTTCCATTAACAAGTTCTGAAAAATCACAATCGTAAGCATAGAATGTATTTGTATAACTAGGCACTGAATCCGGAATAACTGCAAGACCTATACATACCATTTTAGGTTCTTTATCTCCCGCCATTATATTGATACATGACTGGAAAGTTTCAGGGTTTTCCTGCTTAATTCTCATATACTTTATAGTTTTGTTTCCGTATTTCAAAACCTCAAAACGCCCACCTACGTTTTTGAAAGTGCCAAAGGCCTTTGCTGCATCTTCATAGGAAATATCTGCAAGCTCTTTTGCTACTGCAATAGCAGCAGCATAGTTATATAACATATAAGGTATGTTATATGGCATATAAAACTCTACATTATCTGCAAAGAATTTTCGCTTTTCAAAGTCTATCTTTGTAATACAATAGTCGCTTTCCTTTGTTGAATGATTGCCACAACCCTTACACTCAAAAGAACCCATTCCGTCATTGTTGTAATAGTTGAAAGAAATCTCGTTGTGACATATAGGGCATGCCATGGTAACAAAATCTTCGCCCTTAACAAAAGATTCTTGATGCTTTTCAACACCGTAGGTAATAAAATTATTATTTATCTGAGCAAAGGATCTGCTTCTTGGTTCGTCGTTATTTAAGAATAAACGAACGTCCTTTTTCATCACAGGGAGTACCTTTCTATATATGAAATCGGGATCCCCGTTTCTGCTAACCTGGTCTTTCTGAAGATTTGTAACCAAGATGTTTTTTGCAGGTATTCTCTCGTGAATCACTGGCAGATATCTTTCGTCAACTTCGAAAATAAAGTAGTCAGCCTGAACTCTGCCAAAGATATTAGATGCCTTAATCAAAGCAGTCGCCACCCCTGCAGAAAGATTTGCTCCTTCTAGATTAGATATAACCTTATAACCGTTATTTTTGAAAATGTGGTTAATTAAGTTATTAGATGTAGACTTACCGTTTGTTCCAGTAATAAATAAAGTTTTTTCTAAATCTATTCCTTTGAAATGTTCAAGCATTTTAGGGTCTACTAAGAGAGCCTTCTCTCCCGAAAAGTTGCTGCCTCTGCTCTTATCTATGATGTTAATTAAAAAATTAATAGTTTTTCCCAGCCATAAAGCAATTAAAAATTTCATAAATCCTCCTACTATTGCAAGTAAAACTGTTACTAGTCTATAACTTTATAATTATATCATGCTTTATACTTTTTTACCATAAAAAAACCTACTATGGCTAACCCTGTGGTGATATAAAAACAAAACTTAATTATTTTAACAATGATGCTAACAGGTTGCCCTGCTAATGTAGCTGTTCCTATAAATATACCAGTAACCATCGCCACAATAGCCATAATAAGGCTATGGCCCACAGACCTCATGGTTGACAATATAGAAGATGTCACCCCATAATTATTATCTTTAGATAACCTAAAAACTTCGGCGGTATTAGGCGCAGAAAATAATGCACAAGCTATTCCCTCGATAATCAAGAGAAAAGCCAAATAATGAATACTTGTACCTTTTTTTATAAAACACAATAATCCACATATACTGCCACACATTAAAACTCCTATGGAGGAAATCTTCTGTGGCGTATACTTTTTTAACAGTTTTCCTGCAAATGGAGATAGTACTGCCTGAAAAATAGGCGCTAAAACCAATATAAACCCTGCCTTCTGTGACGAATATCCCTTGATATATTGCAAATACAAAGAAAGTAAATAAGATGTAACAAAAATTACCCCATAATTTAACATTGCAGCAATATTTGCAAATACATATGGCCTGTTCTTTTGTATATTCCTCAAATCTATAAGAGGCTTGTCCGCCTTTAGTGTAAGTATGACAAAAGCAATAAACGAGATTATCCCTATTATGATATATAGCCAGCTTACACCGGAAACAGATATAGACGACAAGCCATACATCAAAATGCATATGGACACTATATAAAGGATAGTCTCTTTAAGAGGTAAAATTCCCTTTAGCTTCTCATCGGTATTATTCTTGACCTTTGGCAATACTTTTATTGCACCACAAAATGTAAAAACTGTAATAATCGCCGTCACTACAAAAATGGATTTCCATCCAAAATTATTGTTCAGTATACCTCCTACAACTGGCCCAAGTGATAGCCCTAGATAATTTGATGCAGTTACATACCCTATAAGTTTACTCTTCTGTGACTCTTCTACAATGCTAATACCAATAGGCAAATTGCTGCTAAAGACGATTGCCGCCCCTATGCCTTGAACTACTCTTGAAAGCAAAAGAAATAAGATGCTCCCAGCAACACACCCCATAAATGTACCTATAGAAAATACCGCTAACCCAGCACATTCAACTTTTTTTAAGCTAATTGTATCAGAAATTTTCCCAAAAGGAACACAAAGAGCTGCACTTGTAAGCATATATGATGTAATAACCCAGCTTACTTGTGCAGCACTCGCATTAAAATCAGTTTCAATTTTAGGTATTGATAAATTTATCGCACTGCCCATAAAAGTTGTAATAAAAGAAGTTACAAGAATTATGGCCAGTGTTTTCTTTTGTTTAGTAAAAATATCTTCCATAAAACTATTATTTGACTAAATCAAATAATAATACAAATAAAATAATCTTTTCCATCATCACTGATTTTTTGAAGTGATTTCTGGACTTTACCACGCAACACCTCAGGCACATCTTGTACCTTACTAGTCATTTGCTCTGTAACCATTTCCCTGAGTGTTTTTCCAAACAAATTTGTTTCCCATAAAGCTTCATCAGCCTTATTATACTGTTCCATCAAGAGCTTTGCCAAATCTATAGATTGGCTTTCTGTTCCAACAAGAGGAGAAACTTCCGTCGTAATATCCGTTTTTATAATATGTAAACATGGGGCACTCGCTTTAATTCTTACACCATATTTATTACCTTGCTTAAAAACTTCTGGTTTTTCGAGCGTCATTTCGGAAAGCTTTGGTGCAACTATACCATAGTCCGTTTTTTCAACCTCAAATAAAGCCCCTTTAACACTATCGTATGAATTCTTTGCAGCGGCATATTCCTTCAAAAGCACAAAAAGTTGCTTATCATTTTCTACTTTTGAATCAAGTAATTCCTCAATTACCTTATAGTATAGGGTGCTGTCAAGGAGTGGTTCTAAAATCACCTTACCACAAGAAATGTCTGAACTTATTACTCTTACTGCCTTAACAATATTTCCGTCTGCTATGCTATTACAAGAGGACAACACTTGACCTATAGTTGTAAACTCCTTCATCCAAACAAAAACTTTTTCTAAAATAGTCGACTTTATCCAATGATCGTTATCTAATGCCTCTAAATAGCTTGGCAGCTTTATATGAATCTCTATAGCGGGAAATTGCAGTATAATCTTGCCGAATAATTCCTCAAAATTGTCTTCATTCATTCTTTGGCAGTTATAAACCAACACTGGCACGCCGTATTCTTTTTCCAAGCTTTCTGCAAGCTCTCTACTTTTAATATTTTGAGGTGTAGCCGAGTTTAATATTATTACAAAAGGTTTCTCCAACTTTTTTAGCTGATTAACTGTTTTCCTTTCTGCCTCGATAAAATTTTCTCTCGGTAGTTCACCAAAGCTTCCGTCTGTAGTTATAACGACACCGATTACCGAGTGCTCCTTGATTACTTTTTCTGTTCCAATAGTTGCAGCTTCACTGAATGGAATCTGTTCACGGTTCCATGGCGTCTGCACCATTCTTTCCCTACCATCTTCCATGTTGCCTAGAACTCCCGGTATCATATATCCTACGCAATCTACGAGTCTAACATTACAACTTGTTCCCTTCTTTGTTTTAATAGAAACTGCTTCCGGTGGAATAAACTTAGGTTCCATTGTGGTTATAGTCCTGCCTTCACCACTTTGAGGTAATTCGTCCATTACTCTGGTCTTTTCATATTTATTCTGCATATTTGGAAAGACCATAACATCCATAAATCGTTTTATGAAAGTTGATTTCCCCGTGCGCACTGGGCCTACCACCCCAATATATATATCGCCTCTTGAACGTTTTCCAATTTCATCATATACATTTGTATTTATCATACAACCCCTCCGTATATTCATATTCATATGCAAATATATGAAAAAAGGCACCTTGTTATGAACAAAGTGCCTAAAAATTTCAGGTATATTGAATTATTGATTAAATACTTCGTTGTGAAGATACTGCTGTTTTCTCCTCGCAAGCTCTTTATTATAGATTTCATCTCCGCCTTTATGAAGTTCTCTGATATAAGCATGGTGATTTCCTTTGATGTTCTTATCAGTTTCACTTAAAATCAATAACGCAATGTTTGAACACTGGTCTGCGATTCGTTCAAAATTGTTTAATAGTTCTACAAAGGCCAATCCATTGGCAATAGTGCAATTACCTTGTTTTAGACGCTCAATGTGTCTATTCTTTAGCACAATTACCATTTCATCTATTACCTCTTCAAGAGGTTCAACAGTTCTAGCTAACCCACTATCCATTGCTTTGAAAGCATCTATTGAAATCTGTGTGATTTCAAATACTGCATCCTTAACCAACTCTATTTCAGCTCTAGCAACTTCAGAAAAATCTGCCTTCCCTGAGTTGATTGTTCCAGCAACTTCCATAATGTTTGTCGCATGGTCGCCAACTCTTTCAAAGTTTGTTGACGTCTGCATTAGAGTGTTAATTCTTTGATTATCATGGTCAGTCTCAACATATCTTGATAATTCCAATAGATAATTATCCATATTGTCGGTAAACATATCGATGTTATCTTCATTATCGTTTATAACAGAAATTCTGCTTTCATCATATGTATTGATTAACTTATAGCCTCTTTTTAGATTTCTTAAAGCAATTTCTCCCATATGTGCAATTGCATTTCCTGCTTCCGCAAGTGCAACCTGTGGTACTTCGTAAAGCTTTGTATCAGGGATAACTAGGTCTGCCTTATCTTCTGCTTCAATCTTTTCAGGTTTAACAATCGCTAAAGATAATTTTACCAATAACCCTGCAAATGGAATTAGAGCAATAGCTGTAACTAAATTGAATATTGTCTGGAAATTTGCAATTGTCCCACTATCAACTACGCTTGTCCATAGGTCAGGGAAATATCCCATATTCTTAATAACGGTCATCGCAAGCATAAATAGAATAGTACCGATTGTATTGAAAGCTATATGTACAACACCTGTTCTCTTGGCATCCTTTGAGGAACCAATAGAGCAAACAAGAGCTGTAGTTACGCAAGTGCCGAGATTAATACCCATAATAAGTGGATAAATTAAATTAAATGTCATTGCACCTGTTACAGAAAGAGCTTGAATCATACCAACCATAGCAGATGAACTCTGTACAATTACAGTCATTACTAAGCCTACCAGAATCGCCAAAATCGGTTGATCCCCGAACTTAGACATCAACTCGATGAATTCAGGAGATTCCTGTAATGGTTCTACAGCGGCAGTCATATTCATTAAGCCTATAAACAATATACCAAACCCCATGAATATGGATCCCGATGTATTGCTATTTGGAAGTTTAATAAACATAATTAACAGAATACCAATAATTAAAGCAATTGGTGCTAAAGTAGAAGGCTTAAAAAACTCTAGAATCATACTTCCGCCTGAGTCTATATCCATAAGTCTTATTATTTGTGCCGTTACAGTAGTACCGATATTCGCACCCATTACAATGCTAACTGCCTGTTTTAGGTTCAATATTCCAGCTGAAATCAAACCGACTGTTAAAACAATAGTAGCAGTCGAACTTTGAATCACAGCAGTTACAAGCATTCCCGTAATAACACCAAATACAACATTTTTTGTTGCTTTACCAAGGATATTCTTTAATGCGCTACCTGACGCATTTTTTAGACCATCTCCCATTACCTCCATACCATAGAGGAACATAGCTAAACCGCCTAGCAAACTGATAATTGAGAAAATATCCATCTTAATTCCTTTCTGTGTTTTGCACTTGCTATACTATAAAATACGTTTATAAAGCTTCACCAGTCAAACTAAATGTGTTTGAGCCTGTGATTTTAACATTAACAATTTGACCTTCAAGGCCTGGGGCACCTGTAAAGTTTACAAGCTTAAAACCATCTGTTCTGCCCTCATAAGTTCCTTCCTTGCTTCTGCTTACACCATCTACAAGGACACTTTCTATTCTTCCAACATATTCAGCATTTTTTCTTGCTGAAATTTGATTGATAGCGTCAACTAGTCTGTTAAATCTCGCATGCTTATCATCTTCTGGAACCTGATCTTCTCTCTTGGCCGCAGGAGTACCCTCTCTTACTGAATAAAGGAAAGTAAAAGCAGAATCATACTCCACCTCATTTGCTAAAGACAAAGTTTCTTCGAACTCTTCTTCAGTTTCTCCTGGAAAACCAACGATTATATCCGTTGAAATAGTTATGTTTGGAACAGCATCTCTAAGCTTCTTAACCAAACCGAGATAATGTTCTCTAGTATATTTTCTGTTCATTTCCTTCAGAACCTTTGAAGACCCTGCTTGAACAGGTAAATGGACATATTTGCAAAGCTTATCGCAATTCTTGAAAGCTTCTATCAACTTGTCAGATAAGTCTTTAGGATGACTTGTCATGAATCTAATTCTTTCTAAGCCTTCAATATCTGCCAGCATATAAATCAAGTCAGTAAAATCTGCTTGACCTTTTTCTCCGCATCCCTTATATGAATTAACATTTTGTCCAAGAAGCGTAACTTCTTTTACTCCATCATTTACAAGACGAGTTACTTCTGCCACTATATCCTCAGGCTTACGGCTTCTTTCTCTGCCTCTAGTATAAGGTACTATACAGTAGCTACAAAAGTTATTGCACCCGTACATGATGTTTACAAAACTTTTATGCTTAAACAATCTCTTCGCAGGAAGACCTTCAACAATTTCACCGCCATCCGGCCAAACTTCTCTAATTTTTTTCTTCTGTGAGTGAAGTTTATCAAGCAAGTTTGGTAATTCATGTAAATTATGTGTTCCATAAACAACATCAATCCAAGGATACTTTTGCTTTATTGTGTCTACAATATGTTGCTGTTGCATCATACAACCGCATACACAAATCGTAAAATCTTCTTTTTCAGCTTCCTTACGTTTTTTAAGCGTACCTACTGTGCCAAAGAATCTTTTATCAGCATTTTCTCTAATGCTACATGTGTTAAAAATTACTATATTGGCTTCATCTCTGCTTTCAGCCTGCGCATAACCCTTTTCTATTAACATCCCTGCCATTATTTCAGAGTCATGTTCATTCATTTGACAGCCAAAAGTAGTAATATGGAAAGTCTTTTTACTAGTCAATTTTTATACTCCATTCTACTAAGTATTAAATCTGCATTTCGTTTTTAGTCTTTCTGCCCATCAGGATTTCAACGGCCTCAATTGCATTGATTTTTCCTTCAATCATAAGACAAATACACTGAGTGATAGGCATTTCAATGTCGTATTTATCAGCTAGAGCTCCTGCCGCTTCCGCTGTAGAAAGCCCTTCAACAACCATTCCGATTTCATCTTTTGCTTGTTCAACAGTCTTACCTTTGCCGATCATAATACCGCATCTTCTATTTCTTGAATGCATACTTGTACAAGTTACGATTAAGTCGCCAAGACCTGTTAAACCTGAAAAAGTTTCAGGCTTAGCTCCCATAGCAATGCCAAGACGAGACATTTCAGTAATTCCTCTTGTCATCATAGCTGCCTTCGCATTATCGCCAAACCCCATACCATCAGAAATACCTGCACCTAGTGCTATGATATTTTTTAGAGATCCTCCAAGTTCTACACCAGCAATATCATCGTTTGTATAGACTCTAAATCTTTCTGTATTAAA
>JAFYPY010000025.1 GCA_017547345.1 Bacillota bacterium
ATGTCATATCTTCTAATTTTCTTTCTTCTACCTTAAAACCATAAACCATGCTGGAAACAGTAACAAGGAAGAACCATAATAACATGAACATTTCAACTCCCACTGGAAGTAATGAAATTAGATATAATAATGCTACTGCTGTATATCCAAGTTTAAAGCAAGGTTTTGCACCAGATGCTTCAAAGCCCTTGTAGAATTCCTTTAATCCTACCATACTTACAAATACTGCAGCTGCCCAAATAAACCAGCCACCTAAATAAACTAAAACTAATAATGGTGCCATTACTAGGCCTGATAAAATTCTTGTCTTCATAATTGTCTCCTTTGTTTTGTGCTAATCCCAAGTTATCTGCCACCGAATCTGCGGTTTCTCTTAGTAAAGTCTTCAATAATATTTTCAAACTCATCAGGAGTAAAGTCTGGCCACAATGAATCCGTAAAAGCAAATTCGCTATATGCTGCCTGCCATAGCAAGAAGTTTGATAATCTTTCTTCTCCGCTTGTTCTGATAATCAAATCAGGATCAGGCACATTGCCACAGTCATCACCCGTATAGAGATATTTTGCGATAGTATCTTCTGTGATATCCTCTTCCTTAAGCTCGCCTAGGGCTACTAAAGAAGCAATCTTCTTTGTCGCTCTAATCATTTCTTGTCTAGAACCGTAGTTCAAAGCAATATTAAACTGAAGTCCTGTGTTATCCTTAGTAGTTTCTAAAGCTCTTTCAATAGAAGAAAGCGCACTCTTTGGAATCTTTGAGTAATCACCTAAAATCTTAACTTTAACATTATTCTTGTGTAATTCTTCAAGTTCGCTGGCAACATATTTGACTACTAAGCCAAAAATGCCTCCAACTTCTTCTTCAGATCTTTTCCAATTTTCTGTGGAAAAGGCATACACAGTTAAATATTTAATGCCCATTACATCTGCTCTCTTGATAATTTCTTTCATCGCAAGCATGCCGGCATTGTGACCTTGTACTCTATTAACTTTGTTTTTCTGTGCCCATCTACCATTGCCATCCATAATAACAGCAACATGAATAGGCATTAATTCCTTGTCTATCATCAGGTTCACCTATAAACATATGTGGCTGCCTCTTACAGCAGCCACATAGTAAATCTTATTATACTTCTAAAATTTCTTTGTCCTTTGCAGCTACGATTTCGTCGATTTCTTTAACTGTCTTGTCGATTGATTTCTGAATATCGTCTAGTGCTTTCTTCAAATCATCTTCTGTGATTTCGTGATCCTTTTCCATCTTCTTGAAGTGGTCGTTAGCATCACGTCTAATGTTTCTAACTGCAACCTTAGCGTCTTCGCCCATTTTCTTAACTGTCTTAGTTAATTCTTTTCTTCTTTCTTCAGTAACCTGAGGAACTACTAGTCTTACGCACTTACCGTCGTTGGAAGGGTTGATACCGATGTTAGCTATGTTGATTGCCTTTTCGATGTCTGAGATTGACTTAGGGTCAAACGGTACGATAAGTAAAGTTCTTGGGTCTGGTGTAGAAATATTGGCTAGGTTTCTTAATGGAGTTGGAGAACCATAGTAGTCTACCATAACTCTGTCAAGAAGAGCAGCGTTTGCTCTACCAGCTCTAACTGTGTTTAATTCTTCTTTTAATACTGCGATGCTCTTGTGACATCTTTCTTCTAAGTGCTTCTTAATATCCTGCATTGTTCATGCCTCCTCATATTATTTTATTCAATGATTGTTCCGATGTCTTCACCTAAAACGGCTCTCATTACATTGCCGTCTTCTGCAATGCCGAAGACATGAATCTTAATATTATTATCTTTACAAAGTGTAGCTGCAGTAAGGTCCATAACCTTTAAGTCCTTTTCAACAACTTCCATATGTGTTAGTCTTGAGAACTTCTTTGCATCAGCATGTACTGCTGGATCCTTGTCGTAAACAGCATCTACATTCTTAGCTAAAAGAATAGCGTCAACATCCATCTCTGCTGCTCTTAAAGCTGCAGTTGTATCAGTTGAGAAGAATGGGCTGCCTGTTCCTGCACCAAAGATTACGATATCTCCGTGTTCAAGATGGCTTAATGCTCTTCTTCTTGCATAAGGTTCTGCAATCTCTGTCATATCGATAGCAGTTTGCACTCTAGCCTTAACACCAAGTGCTAAAAAAGCATCCTGAAGTGCCAGTGAGTTCATGACAGTTGCAAGCATACCCATATAGTCTGCTGTAGCTCTGTCCATATCCTTGCTGGTTCTTCCTCTCCAGAAATTACCTCCGCCTACTACGATTGCAACTTCAACGCCAAGGTCATGAATCTCCTTAACCTGCTTTGCAACCTTTCTAGTCATTTCTTCATTAATGCCAAAACGCTGCTCTCCTGCTAGCGCTTCGCCACTTACTTTTAGCAACACTCTGTTATATACCGGTTTCATTATTTCATACCTCTCATTTACTTAAATGAATGTTCGTAATATTATAGCACAGTTTCCCTTTTATGAGCAAGGTGCACCTTGCAAATTTTGTGCATTATATAGCTTTGCATACTCGCCGTTTTGTTCAATCAACTCTTCGTGAGTTCCACATTCTTTAACTACGCCCTCGTCTATCAACAGAATTCTATCTGCATCCCTAATAGTAGCAAGCCTGTGGGCAATTATTATAGTCGTTCTTCCTTTAGAAAGCTCACTAAAGGCCTTTTGAATCTGCTGCTCAGTGATACTATCTAGTGCAGAAGTTGCTTCATCTAGAATTAATATCTTAGGATTTCTTAGGAAAATTCTAGCAATTGAAACCCTCTGTTTCTGCCCACCAGAAAGAAGTGTTCCTCGTTCTCCAACATAAGTATCAAAGCCACTCGGCATCTTCATTATATCATCGTAAATTTCTGCCTTTTTTGCCGCCTCTACCACTTCTTCAACGGTAGCATCAGGCTTACCGTATCTAATGTTTTCAAAGATTGTATCAGCAAACAAGAATACATCCTGCTGAACAATACCAATGTTATCTCTAAGTGAATTCTTAGTAACATCTCTGACATCTATATCGTCTATCATTAACTTGCCGTCTTTTACATCATAGAATCTAGGGATTAGCTGACAAAGTGTGGTTTTCCCGCCTCCGGAATGTCCAACCACTGCCATGCATTCTCCTGCCTTGATTTCAAGTGAAACATTCTTCAAAACATCCTTGCCATTTTCGTACTCAAAGTCAACATTTTGCAGAGTAATCTTGCCATCTATATCGCCAAGTTCTATTGCGTCTTCTTTTTCTGTGATACTTGGTTTTAGGCGCATAACCTCTATAAATCTGTTTATTCCAGCTGTACCGTTCATAAAGATTTCTGCAAAGGATGCTAATTTCCTCACCGGCGTTACAAAAGTTGCAATGTATAGGGTAAAAGTAATCAAGTCGATGTAATTAAGTTCACCTTCCATAATTAGCCATCCGCCAAAGGAAATTACAGCCACATGTAACATACAAAGGAATAGTTCCAATGACCCATTAAATTTTCCAAAGGCTTGATAATAGTCTGTCTTGGAAGTCTTGTATTTGTCGTTAGCTCTAGCAAAACGCCCATAGTCTATGGCTAGGTTATTAAAGGCTTTTGATGTCTTCATTCCGGAAATCCCCGATTCGATATCTGCGTTGATATCTGCCATACGCATTTTAACCTTGATAGACGCTTTGAGCATCGCTTTCCTAAAGATTAAAACTACACCTAGGAAGCACGGAATCATAACTAAGACAACTAAAGCAAGCTTCCATTCCACCAAAAACATGACAATCAGTGAACCCAAGATGGTTACAGATGAAATCAGCACGTCTTCAGGGCCATGATGCGCAAGTTCTGTAACTTCGAACAAATCTCCTGTAAGTCTTGACATGAGTTTTCCGGTTCTATTTTTGTCGTAGAAGTCATGGTCAAGTCTCTGAAGTTGTCTAAACAAGTCGTCCCTAATGTCCGCCTCAACTCTAATGCCGAAGATATGTCCAAAAAATGTAATTATATATTGAAACACTGCTCTAATGCAGAAGGTTATTGCCGTAATTAACATAAGTGTGAAAAACACTTTATACAACTTGCCCGGAAGCAGTTCATACATAGCAAATCTAGATACCAAAGGAAAGGCTATATCTATCATTGCTACAATAAATGCACAGCTCATATCTATTAAAAACAGTTTCTTGTGCGCCCCAAAATATGAAAAGAATATGGACAGAAGCGATTTATTAAAATCTTTTTCTTTTTTGTTTTTCATATCTTACCTCAAATTAAAACATACATTATAAGTGCCGAGCGATAAACTCGGCACAGTTATTCAGATTAAAATATTAGATATATGCAATTACTTCGATTTCAATCATTGCATCCTTAGGAAGTTTTGCAACCTGCACTGCAGATCTTGAAGGATAATCACCTTCGAAGTAGCTTCCATAAATTTCGTTTACAACTGCGAAGTCATTCATGTCTTTTAAGAAACAAGTAGTCTTGATTACCTTATCAAATCCAGAACCGGCTTCTTCTAAGACAGCTTTTAGATTAGCAAATACCTGTCTAGTCTGTTCTTCAATGCCTCCTTCTACCATCACTCCAGTCTCAGGAACCAATGGAATCTGTCCAGAAGTAAATACTAAGTTTCCTAGTACGTTTGCCTGTGCATAAGGACCGATTGCTGCAGGTGCTTTTGTTGTTGCTACGATTTTTCTCATTTTGAATTTCTCCTTTCAATTAAGTCGCTCACTAACCGATTATTCTTTCTTCAATTTGGTGTGCAACTTCTTCTTTTATATACGGCACACTTGCCGCTGAATTTAATAACATTATTACGCCATCACCTATTCCATGCTTCTTAGCTACTGGGTGATAAGTCATGGTTATATACTGGGCCTTTTTGTACGTGAACATCATATACACTTTATTAAAATATCCACTAGCAAGGATTAAACCCTGATCCAAGATGGAGTAGCCTGCCGCCTTATGGGATAAGACATAAAGAAGATTAATGAAGGCATCACATACTATAGGAATTATTATTCCTATATACCAAGGAGCATTTAAGTAAAACATCATCACTAAAATACATGCGATAGTTATAATATGCCACTTGATGGACTTTACTAATCTAACTTTAATCCCAGCTTTTTCTTCTTTTTCTATTTGATCAAATTCAGCCCATCCAAATTCCGGAACTAACTCCTGTAGTTGTTCTCTCAGCTGTTCCTTTGATAAAGACATAGTTATATTTGAAGACTCTCCATCTTCATCACCTACACCTACAGTAACCACCTTCACGCTATACTTCTTGAAAACTCTAGAAAAGAGCGGTTGCTCAATTTGGAGAGCAGATATCTTATCAACCGGGATGGTGTAACTCTTCTGCTTAATAAGTCCGCATCTCACATGAATATCTTTGCCGTCTCTATAAACCGTAAAATCGTAATATGCCACGAATCTTTTTAGTACATTGAAAAGTGCTGCAATCACTAGGAATATAATAGCAATGAATCCACCCAAGGCTTCTTCAACAAAGGACATAAAGCCAAAGGTTATAATATACCAAACCATAAAGCCTATGCCCGCAATTGAAATTAACAAGCTAAATAGTGGCATAGTATAGAATGCATGCATGATCATTTCGCCAAAACTACAGTGAAAAAACTTCTTCCCCTCCATCTGTGACTCAAATAGCTGATCAGGCTGTCTTTCCTCAGAAAGCGCTTTAGACTCAGTATTACCCTTTAGCGTGTTCATCCTTTCAAGGACAAGTTTTCTGAAGCCAATAGCCGTCCTCTCATCAAATACGATAGAAATGTCTGTTTCACCAGCAGTAGTTAAACTGTTTGTATCCATTTTGATTCTATAAGTACCAACAATTCTTTCGAAAAGGTTTCTCTCCATATTGACAGCACTTATATTCTCGATAGCGATGGTATTCTTAACTCGCTTAAGAGTATTTCTCTCTACGATTACCAAGTTGTCATCTATCGTAATCCATGTCTTTCTCCATATGAGAAACTGAATAAATAGTACAATCAAAGTTATCGCAAGGATAGCCAGCACTCCCCATATTCCACCACTTGCCAGCATGGAATAAATGCCCTCTGTTCCTATCTTCTCAATAGCCTCAATTATTACTTCAATTTCATTAAGAAGTATGAAGAATATAACAATCCAAAATTGCCATAAACTTTCAAATATTATGGAAAAATGACACCTAAATCTCATCTTTTCCATTTTATTTTTCCCTCTCTTTGATTACTATTTCGTTAATCTTTTTCTTTAGTAATTCAGCAATCTCGCTAGCCTCATCATCCTTTAAGAACTTAATATCAACATCGCCACCTGCTGTAGTTACATTGATTGTAGAAAGCTTGAAAATCCTAGCTATCGGTCCCTGAGAAGTCTTAATCTTATGTAATCTTTCCATAGGAACTGTAGACTCACTAACCCACAAGAACCCTTCTCTTACTCTAATAGACTCCTCGTCTATAGAATAACGATATCGTTCATATCTAACATTAGGTGCTACGATAATGTATGCAATGGCGATAATCCAAGAAATTGCCAAGCAAATATATCCTAGTTTTCCAACTTCTAAAAGCCATATGGAAATAATAGTCGCCGGAATCAAAATTATTGCAAGAACTATTATAGCGGAGATTCTCATACAATTCTTTGCTGAAGGTTCTAGTTTCTTGTAATCAATGTTTCTTTTGATATCCTCATTCATTATTCTTGATCTCCTCCGTTTTCTTCGTATAATTCAAGTGCTACTTCTCTAATGAATCTTTCAGTTTCAGGCACATCGGTATCGTTAGATGCAATTACAAGGATAAAAGGCTTTTTTGCAAATACGATAGCCGTATCGTGAGTGGTATTACCATCTTCACCGGTCTTATTTGCAATCTTTTTCTTACGTCCAATATAACCCGGAATCTTATGTCTAATCTGCTGAAGAAGTAATGTTTCTTCGATTTTTTCTGATATTTCAAGGCTTACAAATTCCCTGTTATAAATCATCTTATATAACTTAGCGATGTCGGCAGGTGCAAAGTAATTTTCAAGACCTCTTTCGAATGCCGCGCTATCAAAAAGTTCTCTTTCGATTTTAGTGTTTGGACAGCCCATCTCTTCAAAGAATTCCTTTAAGCTATCAAATCCCACTGTTCTAATCATCATATTAGTAGCTGTATTGTCACTCAAAGTAATCATAAGTTTGCACAAACTGTCTACATCTACTTCTAAATCCCCTGTGAGTGATAGAAGGGCTCCACAGCTTGGTCGCTTGTCTTCGTCTTTAACTAAAATTTTTTGTTCCCAGTTAAGCTTGCCTTCACTAACCATCTTCGCAGCACACATAAAAATAGGTAATTTAATTACACTAGCTGCTGAAAAGACTTCCGCCTCGTTATATGTTAACTTCGTTCCATCTACTAAATTTTCGTAGTAGAAGCCTATTTTTCCTTTTAATTTTTTTAATCTATCTTCTAAATGCTTCTGTTCCATTTTGCCTCCAAATGCAAAAATTCTCATGATAAATTTTATCACATACAATCCCTGTTTTCCACCCTTTCGTCCACCAATCTTGACATCTTTTAGCTACTAATTTAAGATATTAATATAAGGAGGAATTGATTATGAAAAAGTACTCAATTACAGCAAAAGGTCCAGAACTTGGAATGGCTCCAAATAGAGAAGTTAAGATGATTCCGCCGGAATTAATCGAAGATTACCTTACAATTTATCTTAATGCTTATCCGGCTTTCAAAAATATTGGAGATGAAGGACGTGAAAAATACAGAAATCGTCTTTTAGGCTCAATGGCCAATGATAAAAACATTAATTTTTATGGTCTGTACGAAGATGGTACATTAATAGCACTTATGAAGCTTATTGACTTCCAAATGAATGCATTTGGCGAGATGAAAAGAGCCTGTGGTTTAATGTCCCTTGCCGTTCATCCTATGCATAAGAAGAAAGGTTCTGGTCGCGATATGGTTCGTTTCTTTGAAAAATATACAAAAGAAACGGGATGCATCGTTGCAATGCTTCTTCCTTTCAGAATGGATTTCTATAGAAATATGGGCTATGGTTATGGTACCAAGCTTGAAGAATATCACATTCCTACTACTAGC